>JAPHUN010000097.1 GCA_026193435.1 Chlorobium sp. | reverse complement strand
TTCCACCTTGCATCTTTCCAGCTCGTCCCACACCTGGGTCGTACAGGCAAGTTTTGAAATTCCGTTAATCCTCATACCGCACGAACCGCAAATACCCGCCTGGCAGAACGCCCTGAAGCTCACGGTTGCATCGACATGTTCCTTGATATAGTTCAGTGCCCTGAGAACGGTGATGCCTTTTTCAACCGGAATGGTGTAATCGTCAAAGTAGGGCTTGTTGTCTACCTGAGGGTTAAACCGGTTTATCCTGAAGGTTATATCCCTCATTCCTTCTTTATGCTCTGCCATAACTCTCGTCCTGCTGAATGTTATCCAAGTTGAGTGACGATCCTGCCGGCACGGGGAAACAACGGCTGAAGAAGCCTGCCACTCCATACCTCGAAATACCGAGCTGTCACCCGTTACTCGAAAAGTTAATAAGTTCTTTCCTGTAACTCATGCTTACCCATTGTTACCGGTTTTTCGCCGATCTGCGGTTTACCGTCCACATAGGTGTAGGTCGTATGTTTGTGCCACTTCTCATCATCGCGCGTCGGGAAATCCGTGCGGGTATGAGAACCACGGCTCTCCTCCCTGGCATAGGCTCCTGTGGCAACCGTTTCAGCCAGATCAAGCATATTTCTCAGTTCGAGAACCTGCATCAGGTTCGTATTGAAAACGTCACTGGTATCAAAAACGCGAACATGCCTGAATCGCTCTTTCAAATCTCTTATGTCAGAAATTCCTTTCTGAATTTTTGAAGCTTCTCGGAAAATACCGACGTTTTCGCCAAGAGTGTGACCAAGCTCTTCACGCAGAGCCCCGTAACGCTCATAATGTCCGGTCGGCTTCATATACTCTCTGAGTTCCTCCTCTGTCGCTTTAATCTCTGCTTCGGAGATCTCTTCCGGCTCGAACTTACCAGCCTCTTCGGCTGCGGTATGGCCGGCAATTCTCCCGAAGACAAGGATATCGAGAAGAGAGTTGCCGCCAAGACGGTTCGCTCCGTGAACCGATACACACCCGGCTTCTCCGGCAGCATAGACGCCATCCATAACCGTACGTCCCGCAATATCCGTATCGATTCCGCCCATGGAGTAGTGGGCTGTAGGTCTGATCGGTATCGGCTCGTTTATCGGGTCGACTCCCTCAAAATACATTGACATCTCACGAATCTGAGGAAGGCGCAGCTTGATAAGGTCCTCACCAAGGTGTCTGAGGTCAAGATGCATGTATGGCCCTGCAGGACTGTCAAATCCCCTGCCTTCAAGAATTTCTGTCTCGATTGAACGGGCGACAAGATCCCTTGGGCCTAACTCCATTTTTTCGGGCGCATACGTGCTCATGAAACGATCGCCCTTGTTGTTGACAAGGTAACCGCCTTCGCCACGGGCACCTTCAGTCACCAGAAGACCGCTTTTTCTGAGACCGGTCGGGTGGAACTGAACAAACTCCATATCCTTCAGGGGAATACCTGCGCGATAGGCAATTGCCTGACCGTCTCCTGTGTTACCGGCAGCGTTACTGGAACGGTTCCAGTACATTTTCGCGTAACCTCCGGTTGCCAGAATTACCGTCCTTGCACGAAAAGCCTCAATTTTACCGGTGCGCATGTTCATTGCGATAAGCCCTTTTAACTTGCTGCCATCGGTGGACAGGCTCAGCACAAAGTATTCATTGAAGAAAAACACACCTTTCTGAAGACACTGCTCATAGAGACTTTGCAGGATCGTGTGCCCGGTCTTGTCCGCGCAGAAACAGCACCTGGGTCTTCCTGCACCGCCGAAAGGACGCTGCGCAATGGTTTTATCATCCATTCTCGACCATGGGGTGCCGATGTTATCAAGCTCTCTGATAATCTTCGGCGCTTCTGAACACAACACTTCGACCGCATCCTGATCAGCGAGATAGTCGCTGCCCTTGATCGTGTCGAAAATATGCATATCAACCGTATCGTCCTTTGCCTTGTTTGCAAGAGCAGCATTCGCGCCCCCCTGAGCGGCGGATGTATGTGAACGGTTGGGATAGACTTTTGCCAACACAGCAATATTGAGCGACGGGTTGGTCTTCATTGCTTCCATGGCTGCATACAACCCGGAACCACCGCCGCCGACAACAACTATATCAAATGGCTTCATACAATTTTATCTCCTTCTGTGAACTGCGCCCGCAGCCCCAGTGTTTGTTCGGACCCGGCATCCGCAAGGCCCGTTTATCTATGACTCACAAATACGTTACTGAGAAGCTAAGTCTTCTAATAACGTCAGGTTATAATGCGACGTTATCATCATGGGCGGGCAATTCCTCAACAGCATGAAGGACATCGCTCATGTTGAGCACGCCCACCACCTTGTCGTCAGCCATGACAGTCAAACGCCGAACATTGGTCCGCTTCATGAGGCGCAACGCGTACTTGATCCTGAGACTGGGATTAATGCTGATGATAGGTTTGCTCATGATCTGGAAAACAGGAGTGTTCCATGGATCACGATGCACATCTTCCCCGGGATCGATAACTTTCTCGAGAATATCTTTTTCAGTCACGACACCGTAGCAGTCATCATCGTTTCTTGGCTCTACAATAAGTCCGCTCTGATGATCTTTCTTCATTAACTGAATCGCTTCCGCAACAGTGCAACTGCCTTTGATAGTATGGAAGTCCTTCTGCATGAGCGCAGAAACAGGTTGTGTGCGTAATTTGACAAGCTGATCCATATCGATAAACCTCTGTTTAATAAGGATATATGATTCCTTGGTTACTGTTTCAATTACAAAAGCCGATACCTCTATACGAATACTGTAATAACAGGTGGGAACATCTCCCTCTAATAATGGGCATGAAAGAAAAATGTACAAAAAAATTCCAAATCGTCACAATAAGGGAGGATAAAAGAGGAGGGAGGGATGGCTTGATGGCGAGATTGCCGGACAGCTCGACGGCTGGATGTCGGCAATATTTCCTCTTTCTTGTCATTCCCGTGCCTGCCCTGTAAGCCATTTGTCCCCCGTTCTTCTGCATCCGGACTCACTGCCAAACACCAGCCGTAACCGGCGTATTTGTAGTGGGCGTAGCAAACGAAAAATGCTCCGCAGTAACGGCATTGTTATGCGCTGGCCGTCACCAGTGGCTGAACATGTTTCTTTGGTTTATGAAGAGACAGGTCATGAACGGCTTGCAGGTTAAGCCAAAACTCAGGCGAGGTGTTGAATGCTTCAGAAAGCAGCCAGGCAGTATCCGGTGATACACCCCTCTTGCCCCTGACAATCTCATTGATTCGTTGAACAGGGATGCCGATATGTGTTGCCAGTGCCTTTTGGGATAATCCCAACGGTTCCAGGAACTCTTTAAGCAATATAACCCCGGGATGGGTTGCTGCACGATTTGACGGTATCATTTCATCATCTCCAGAATATTCTAATGGTAATCAACGATTTGAACATCATGGGCATTCGAAGCCTTCCACTTGAACACGATGCGCCATTGATTGTTGATACGAATGCTATGGAAACCTGCAAAACCGCCTTTCAATGCCTCCAATCGATTACCTGGAGGAGATTGTAAATCTTCCAGTGACCGGGCCGCGTTAAGGACATCCAGCTTGTAAAGCGCAGATTCCTTAATTTGATTCGGTAGCCGCCTGACGCGGCTATTCGAAACGCCATGAAAAAGATCCGATGTTGCGCGATTTCCAAACGAAGCTATCATGGCTTAATGTTAATGAATTCTCGGATACCGTGCAACCGAGCTTTTGTACTTAACACCCTTATACAAGCTATAGAGAAAATCACACAAAATACCTTGTATTTTTTCACTATAAAGGTCTAAACTGCTTTGTAAAATTAAAACAAAACATATCCGGAATCAGGCCGAGCCCTCGTATTTTCAGACCGGCCATATGCAGATCTGCCAGAGCAGAACATGACATTCCTGCCGCTTTACAGTACCTTTGCAGCTACAAAAGGATGGTGATCGGGCACCCCACAAGCCATGATGGCATAAAAATCCCAAAACGTCACAAACAGGAAAGAGATTAAATCGGCTTGCAAGCTGGCTAGCTCAATTGCTGAACAGCTCGACGGCTGGATGTAGGGAATATTTCCTCATTTTTGTCATTCCCGTGAAAGCCCCGTGAAATTGGAAATGATATTTCACAGGGCAGGCACGGGAATCCACTGCTCTTAACAAAATGTTGCATGGATGCCGGATCACCCTGTGTAATACTATTACACGGGGCGGCATGACTTTCTGAGAGTCAGAGTAACGTGTGAAAAGTCGGCCGGATGGGTCAGGTCTCCGGTTGCCTACTGCCAACTGAAAACTGCTGACTGATTTACGATATCCCGTGCTCTTTCTTGTAGGCCGCCCAGTTTTTTTTCAGATCGATGAAAGCAGCAATGTCCGGCTGCAAAAGAAAGGGATTGGTCTGTTTTTCGATGCCGATGGTCGAGTTCGGAGAGGTACCGTAATCGTGACCGGGGAACACCCTGACACTATCAGGCAGTACCATAATGCTCTCATGCAGTGAGCGGAATTCCTCTTCAGCCTGAGCTCCCAGGTCGGTACCGCCTACCTTGCCCACAAAAAGCGTGTCACCGGTAAACAGTGCGTCTCCGGCATAGATGCAGAGTGAATCAGGCGTGTGGCCCGGTGTGTGAATGACCTTTACTTCAAGATTTCCGAGCGGAAAAACCGCGCCGTCCTGCACTTTGATAGCGGTGACGGGACAGACCGACCCGAAAAGCAGAGGGACGAGACCGGTAAGGCGTGCTATCTCCTCGTTTCCATTGGTGTGGTCAGAATGACCATGGGTGCAAAAGACATAACGTATACCGAACCCCTTCTCCCGGGCATGATCGACAATCAGGGCAGGGTTGTTGGACGGATCGACAACAAAAGCCTCCCGGCTCTCTTCGTCAGCGACGAGATAGCCGAAGTTTCTGTCACCTCCGGTTCGGAACTGTTTCAAATACATGGATTCAGACCATTTTCTCGACATTCATTAAAAACGCTCTCGCCGGAAAATCCGGATCGTTCGCGATAGGATTTTTCTCAAGCTCCTCGATTATCTGCACCGCCTTCTCATCTTCAAGAATAGCGAAACAAAGCGAGGAATACGATCCGACCCCCTTGTCTCCCGGCCATGATGCCTGTGCGGTGATCCCTTTGTCGCAGGAGCAACCCCTGATCGACATGTTGCTGAACATCAGCACTTCGAATCTCCTGAAAAGGTCACGAACCTTAGGCCTGGTATCGTCATGCCCCATTATCGCAAGATACTTCATGCTCTCTTTGGAATAGGATTAGTAGATTTTTCATTCACTCTTTTTGCCTTTCTCAACAAGGTAATAGGTAAGCGGTACCACGCCAAGCGTCAGAATTGTCGAAAGCATCGCGCCCCACATCAGAGAGATTGCCAGCCCCTGGAAAATCGGATCGAACAGGATCACAATAGCCCCGATGACCACCGTACCTGCCGTCAGCAAAATCGGTCGGGTTCGAACAGCTGCCGATTCGACAACCGCCTGTTTCAACTCTACCCCTTCCTGTATACGTAACTGGATAAAATCTATAATCAGCACGGAGTTTCTTACCATAATGCCCGCAAGCGCGATCATACCGATCATGCTGGTAGCGGTAAAGAATGCCCCGTGAACGAAATGACCCGGAATGATGCCGACCAGGCTGAGAGGAATCGCTACCATCATCACCAGCGGAGTCCTGAAAGACTGGAACCACCCTACAATCAGAAGATAAATGATCACCAGTACGACTGCAAACGCGGTTCCGAGATCCCTGAACACCTCAAAGGTAATCTGCCACTCACCGTCCCACTTCATTGCAAGCTTGTCTTCATTGAATGGCGGAGCGGTATAGAGCGGAGAAATATTGTAACCGCCAGGCATTTCAAGTTCCTTGATACGCTTGTCCATATCGAGCATCGCGTAGACAGGGCTTTCAGCGACACCCGCCACATCGGCCGTCACATACACGACATTTTTCAGGTCTTTTCTATAGATGCTCTTGTCCTCGATCTTCTCCCGGACGGTAACCAGTTCAGACAAGGGGATCATCTCTCCTGCAGGAAGCCTTGTCGTCAACGACTGCATACCCTGAGATTTCACATAAATATCAGACAGGTCGAGAATCGATGCCCTTGCGGAGAGCGGAAGGCGCAATTCAAGAACGACAGGCTCAAGCTCGGTATCGGTATGCAGCAAACCGGTTTCAGAACCATCAAGCGCCATACGAAGCGTACTGGTGATCTGTTCAGTGGTGATTCCCTTGAATGCGGCTTTTTCCTTGTCGATCAGCAGATTGTAGACCTTCTCGTCATCTTCGACCATCCAGTCAACATCAACCACGCCGGGAGTTTCCTCCATCACGGCTTTTATTTTCCGCGCAAGGTCGATCTGCTGATCCTGATCAGGACCGTAGATTTCCGCCACGATGGTTGAGAGTACCGGAGGGCCCGGAGGAACCTCTACAACCTTGACATTCGCGTTATACTTTGCCGCAATCTCCTGAACCGTCGGTCTGACCCGCTTTGCAATGGCGTGACTCTGGTCGCTACGCTCGCTCTTGTGCACCAGATTCACCTGGATATCAGCCATATTATCACTCTGCCGGAGATAGTAATGGCGCACCAGCCCGTTGAAATTGATCGGAGCGTTCGTTCCGACATAGTACTGGTAATTTTCAACCTCCTTGACGGTTTTCAGGTAGGATACGATATCCTTGGTCGCCCGCGCAGTCTGTTCGAGCGTTGTCCCCTCAGGCATATCGACAACAACCTGAAACTCACTCTTGTTATCGAAAGGCAGCATTTTCAGCTCCACCATCTTCAGCGGAATCATTGCAATGGATCCGAGGAGCAACAGGCCGACAAACGCAAAAGCGATCGCACTCTTCCACCAGCTATCGAGCAGGGGAACAAGCGTTTTTTCATAGACCTTGTAATAGAGCGAGTTTCGGATATCATACTCCTCAGCATGCGTTTTTTCCGCTTTCAGCAACCGAAATGCCAGCCAGGGTGTAACGATAAGCGCCACAAAGAGAGAGAAAATCATGGCGAGCGACGCCCCGATAGGCATCGGACTCATATAGGGCCCCATCAGACCGGACACGAACACCATAGGAAGAACGGAGGCAATGACCGTAAAAGTGGCAAGAATTGTCGGGTTGCCGACCTCATTGATAGCCGCAATAGCCGCCTGCATTTTCGGCATCCTGCGCATTGAAAAATGCCGGTGAATATTTTCAGCGATGATAATCGAATCATCGACCACGATACCGGTCACGAAAATCAGTGCGAAAAGCGTCACCCTGTTCAGTGTATAATCGAAGAGATAGTAGACCAGCAGGGTCAGCGCGAAGGTTATCGGCACAGAGGCGAACACGACAAGCCCGCCGCGCCAGCCGAGAAACAAACTGACGACGATGGTTACCGCGACAACGGCACCCAGCAGATGTTCAAGCAGCGTAAATACCTTTTCAGAAGCGGTTTCCCCGTAATTCCTGGTCTCCGTCACGGTAATTCCCTTGGTAATGACGGAACCGTTCAATGCTTCGACCTTTTCCAGAACTTTTTCGGCAAGTGCCGTTGCATCGCTCCCCTTTCGTTTCGCGACGGTGAGTGTCACAGCCGGATATTCTCCGCCTGGAGACGCCTCTCCTACTGCAGCGCCGTAGCCGAAAAACGTATAATTCTCAACCTCTTCCGGCCCGTCGATAACTTCCGCAACATCGTTCAGGTAGACCGGATCTGAATTATATATTCCGACAACGACGTTTCTCACATCCTCGGCAGTCCTGAGAAACTCTCCAGTGTTGACCGTGAACTCGCGGTTCATCTGTTTGAAGGTTCCTGCGGTTACCCTGCTGTTGGATGCCCGGATCTGCCGCGAAATCTGCAATGGCGTGATCCTGTACCGGGCAAGCTTTTCCTTGTCGAGAACAATTCTCAACTGTCGTTTCAGCCCCCCATT
>JAPHUN010000247.1 GCA_026193435.1 Chlorobium sp. | reverse complement strand
TGAGCGGTTCAGGCAGAAGGCGAACGGAGCGCGGAAACCCTTCTATCCGCTCAACGAAGCCATCAAATTAGCGGAATATATACAGAGAGATGCTCTACATAGTACACGGACCAGCAAGATTTTCAAAGGATTAACAATTTTCTCCGTATTATTACAGGATTGTCTTGATGTATTACTTCTCAGTGAGCGATCTGAAGTCAAGTCTCCACAGAGTACTATCCAGCTGATCACATGCTCGATCGCCTTATCGGTTTCTTCATCCACCGCCACCTGCTGACCAACATGGTCTTTGCGATTGTTCTTGCCGCAGGCGTGCTAGCATGGTCAAACCTGAAAAAGGAGGAGTTGCCGGATATCACCTTCGATACCGTGCGAATTTCGGTGAATTATCCCGGGGCTTCAGCCGAGGAAGTTGAATACCATATCACGGAACCCCTTGAGGAGGCCCTCGGCTCGGTCGATGGCATTTACCGGCTCTCCAGTTCGACCGCCTCCGCAAGCAGTATCATCACAGCCGAACTCGAACCTCAAACTGACGACATAGAGGCGGTCGTGACGGAAATCCGCCAGGAGGTTCTTGCCGTCGATCTCCCGGATGAGATCAGGGACGACCCCCGCATCAGAGTGTTTAAAACATCGCGCAAAGCCATTCTCGATATCGGCCTGATCCTGACCGGAGCGCAACTGCTCGATAGCGAACAGCGCCGCCTGCTGCAGAACCGTGCCCTGGATCTCGAAAAAAGGCTCCTTGCTCTCCCTGAGATAAGCAGAGTCTCCCGTTCAGGATACCTTGACGATGAAATGCATATCAGGGTAGACCCTGAAAAACTGAGAGCCTACAATATCCCCTTCAACACGGTCATGAACGAGATCCACCGGAACAACGTGCGTCAACCGGCCGGAAGCATCGAAGCCGTGCAGGAACCGAAAGTGACCCTCTACGGCGAACTGCGCACACCTGAAGAACTTCGGGCGCTTGCGGTTCAGGGAGGATTCGAGGGACAGGTTGTGCGGCTTGAAGATGTCGCCGAGGTCACGTACGGTCATAAAAAAAATCCGGGTGTCCTGAAAATCAACGGGCATGAAGGGCTCTTTCTGAAGGTCACCAAAAGCTCACGGGTTGGCATCCTCGAGGCTCTGGAGGCTGTCAACAGGGAAATTGAGGGGTTCCGATCCCTGCAAAAAAACACACCTGACCTCCAGCTGATCATTCTTGACGACGAATCGGTGGACCTGCGCAACCGCCTCTCCATCATCGGCATGAACGGGGCAATAGGCTTCGTTCTTATCCTGATCATCCTGTTCCTCTTCCTTGATTTCAGATCCGGATTCTGGGTGGCCGCGGGAATCCCGTTCAGCTTCTGTTTCGCGCTCGCGGGAGCCCTGTTGATCGGTTACTCGATCAACAACATCACTCTTGCGGCGGTCATTATCGTCATGGGTATCGTCGTAGACGATGCCCTTGTCGTCGCGGAAAACATCAAGCGCAGGGCATCCTCCGGAATGCCACTGTATCAGGCTGCCAGAGAAGGCACCTCAATGGTGTTTATGCCGGTGGTTGCCAGCATCCTCACCACCTGCATCGCCTTTGTCCCTCTGCTCTTTTTTCAGGGCCGTTTCGGAACTATGGTTTCTTTTATCCCTGCGGTGATTGTGCTCATGCTCGCCGGAAGCCTGCTTGAAGCCCTGTTCATCCTTCCCGGGCACCTTACCCTTTCTGACCGCGGCCACGAAAGTTCGAATCGTGAACACTGGTTTGAAATCCGGGAATCCTTTTATGAAAGAATACTCAAGCGCCTGCTCCCTTTCAGGTGGCTGCTCCTGACGCTGTTCCTGCTTGGTTTCGGAGCCGCTCTCCTGCTGGCTGGTTCTACCATGACGTTCGTCATGTTTCCCGATGAAGAAACCAGGGAGATCCGCCTCAGCGGACAGACGCCCCAGGGAAGCCTGCAATATGAAACCGCCCGTCTCACGCAACCGCTCGAGGATCTTGTCCGGAGGGGACTTGGCAGTGACGTTGCAGGATTCCGGAATGAAATCGCACAGTCCCGTCACGGGTCGGCTGTTCAGGACAATGTTTTCAGAATGAGAATAGAACTCTACCCGAAAGAAAAGCGAGGGAAAACCGCCGACCAGCTGATCAGGGAGTGGCAGCAGGCCATGGATTCCTCCGGAACGCTGACAAAACTGAAATTCAGCAAAACACGCCATGGCCAGGACAGCGGCAGTCCCGTTGAAGTTGTTGTCAAGGATAATAATGAATCCATCCGGAGAGCGTCTGCCGAAGCGCTTGCAACAGCAATGCGGAAAATCCCCGGACTGACCAATATCGAAACGGATCAGCCCAAAACCTCGACGGAATACCTGATCACGCTCAGGCGGGACAAGGTCAAACGCCTTGACATCGATCCCTCGGAAGCGGCACTGACCCTCAGGGCCGCCCTTGAAGGAACCGTCCTGTATGAATTCAGCTCTGATAACGAACCTGTCGGGGTAAGGTTTTCCGTGTCCATTCCGTCAAAGCAGTCGATTGCGTCGCTGCTGGAGCTGCCGGTGGAGAACAAAAGCAACTATCTTGTTCCCCTGCGCAACATTATCAACGTTGAACAGGTCGAAAAACCCAACTCGATCGTCCACCTGGATCGAGTGCGCTATACATCGATCTATGCCGACATCGAGCGTGACAGCAAGCTGAGCCCCTTGCAATACGCGGAAACACTTGAAAACGATATTTTTCCTTCCATCATAGCACGTCACCCGTCAACCACCCTTGAATTTGACGGAGAAATCCGTGACAGCCGCGAGTCCGGAAGAAATTTTATCACCGCAGTCTATTCAGTGGTGATGCTTATTTTTATTGTTCTGGTCCTGCTTTTCAACTCTTTGCGTAAAGCTCTGTTGATCATGTTGACCATCCCCTTCGGGCTTACAGGAATCATCGTGGCTTTTGTCCTGCACGGTATAGAATTTTACGGTTTCTTCGGCGTCATCGGGGCTCTTGGCCTGGCCGGAGTCATTGTCAACGATGCCATCATCATGGTTACCACCCTGGACAGGGAAATCAGAAGTACACATGCTGAGCAAGGCTTGACGGGCAGTATTGCAAAAGCGGCTTCGACCCGCTTGCGTGCTGTACTGCTGACAACGCTGACAACAGTCGCAGCCATGCTGCCGACAGCATACGGTTGGGCCGGATATGATCCTATGCTTGCCCAGATGATGCTCGCTCTGACCTGGGGACTTGTTGGAGGCACCCTGGTGACACTGGTGCTTGTTCCCTGCCTCTACCGGATCATGATTGTCGGCTCGATACAACAGGAAAACGCATAACCATGCCGTCACAACCCGATCGACAGCACACCCGAAGCAATCCCTCGAAGCTGCTTGCATCTGCACTCCTGCTGGTGTTTTTGTGCTGCATGGGAACCGAAACGGCGGCGGCCAAAGAAAAACAGCTCTCCCTGAACAGCTTTATCCGACTTGTCGCGGAGCGCAACACGGTTTTCGAAGCACTACTGCTGGACGAACTGCCTCTGCAGTATTCAAGAACTCTCAACCTGCCGGCAGACGACCTGATTCTCTCGGTAAAAGGCGGTTATGCCCTGGCACTTGATGCAGTGGACGGCGCGCCGGAATACAGCGTGGCACTGGACAGACTGTTTCCGGCAACCGGAACCCGCGTGACAGCCTTCTACCAGACCGATTACAGCCTGAGCCGCCGCCGGAACGAATCGGAGTTCAGCATTGCCATCGTACAGCCCGTTGCGGAAAATGCCTTTGGCAGAGCCACCCGTTTACAGGATAAACTGACAGGCATTGAAAACGATCTGGCACGATACCAGATTGCCGAGGCGTATGAGGATTATCTGGCAAGCCTGATACGCCTCTACTACGACTGGTATGCCGCATCGGAAAACCTTCGTACCGCCACGACAGCCTGGAAGGATGCTGAAAAACTGCTTGAGAACATTCGTGAAAGAGAGCGCAACGCTATCGCGCTTCCGATTGACGTGAATAAAATCAAGGTACAGGCCGTATCGAGAAAAGAAACAATGATTGCACTGAAAAATGAATACCGGGCTTTTACGAACCTGATCATGGAAGCAGTCAGAGATGATGACGGGCCTACACCTGTCCCTGTCAAACCTGAAAGCAGCGCTCACATGCAGTCAACCGGTCTGGAGAGTCAGCTGCGGTTATTCCGCGAATCAAGCCGGACTGCAACGATGCTCGAACTCCTGGAAAAAAAGGCCGACACAGAGGTCTTGGGTCAGGCCGACAGACTGCTGCCGTCCATCAACCTGACAGCGGGCTATGACATTTCAGGTGATGACAAGTTTTTCACAGCATCTGAACAGGGACTTTTTGCCGGAATCACCATGGAATGGCCTTTACCGGACAAACAGGAGAGCGCGCGTCATGAAATAAGCCGAATCAACCGCACAAGGGTATCGCTGTCAAACAGCAATACCAGGCTGTCCCTTGAAACTGCATTGACCAATCTCTACCGTTCAATTGAGAACCAGCAGCTCCTCATCGGGCTTGCAAAAGATAAAATAGCCATATCCGAGGCTATTGTCCGGGATGAAAAGAAAAACTATTCACTGGGCAAAGCCGGATTGAACGATCTCATCGACGAGGTGAACCGGCTCGAAGAGCACCGGTTCAACCTGATAAGCCGGGAAATCGAAAAGCAGAAACTCATCGTTGAATGGAAGCGGCTGACCGATACCCTGGTCAGGGAAAAAGATATCCTGAAGTACGCGCAAGATTAAAAAAAGATACCTTGCAAGAGATATGAGATAGCCTCATACTACTCTCCGAAATGCAGGTGCTTGTACTTTTCAATCAACTCTTCGGCTTCATCCTTGCATTGACCGCAAACCGTACCGAGCTTGGTGTGCTCCTGCAACTCGTAGAACGTCCGAGCCCCTTCAAGAATCGCTTCCTCAATCTCGTGATCGGTCACATTCATGCACTGACAGACGATCTTGCTTTTTTCCTTTCGAACACGGTCGTCCATGCCGTTGCGCTCGAAGTAGTTGTTGATGGCCGCACGAAGCGCCTTGTCGCCGAGTACGGAACAG
>JAPHUN010000043.1 GCA_026193435.1 Chlorobium sp. | reverse complement strand
TGGTATCCTCAAACTTGATTACGAGTTCATTCTCATTTTCAAAAAACAGGGCGAAGCACCGAGGCCAACCAAGGAGCAAAAAGAGCAATCCGCGATGACAAAGGAGGAATGGAACACTTATTTCTCCGGTCATTGGAATTTTGCTGGCGCCAAGCAGGATGGGCACATTGCGATGTTTCCTGAAGAGTTGCCGAGGCGACTCATCAAGATGTTTGCTTTCCAGGATGACACCGTGCTCGATCCTTTTATGGGTAGCGGGACAACCAATCTTGCGGCGAGAAATCTCGGGCGCAATTCGGTGGGTTATGAAATCAATCCCGAGTTTGTCGAAATCGCAAAACAGAAACTCGGTGTCAACCAGCCCGATCTTGTCGGGACCGAGTATGATTTTCAACAGGACAAGGCGTCAGGTGATTTTGAGTTGGCTATAGAGCTACTTCCCTACCGTTTTAAAGATCCTCACAAGCTGGATAAGAAAGTAGATCCAAGAAAGCTCTCCTTCGGTTCAAGAATAGACAAGGAAAACGGCGCACAACGCGAAGAGCTGTTTACCGTCAAAGAGGCACTGAGTCCCGAAAAGGTTCTGCTGTCAAATGGATTGACGATCAGGCTGCTTGGGATTAAATCCGACCCTGTACTAAAAGATAAGGCTGTCGGGTATCTGAATGAAAAGATTAAAGGTAAGCGGATATTTCTTAAGTACGACTGGCAGAAATACGATGAGGAGAACAATCTTCTGTGCTACCTCTATCTGCAAAACAAGACATTCGTCAACGCTCATTTGATTCGGAGTGGTTTTGTGGATATTGAAACGGATTCCGATTACAAACATAAAGGCAAGTTTTTAACTCTATTGGAAAAAGTCAATGGCTAAAGAGTGGGTCCTCAACAGCGCGATGAACCGTTTCCTGTTGAATTTCAAAAGGAATGTCGGCCCAACATCCGAATCCATCAGGAAATGTGCCCCAAAACGCTTGATGAGTGGCGGAAGTACTACTTTGCAAACGTCAAGCCTGAAGAGCATATCGTTGAACTCGGGAAAAGGCTGTATGTAAAAATCACCGAAGTGATCCAGTCTGAGGTTGCCGAGATAACGGAAGAGGACTGCATAAAGTATATGAAGCAGCTTGTCATCGATCGAACGTTCTTGGGCTACGAAACGGAAATTCAGACGGTCTACGGTCAGTTGGAGGGGCTTCTCGATGTCAAGATACAACCGGCTCCTGATAAGTGGGACAGGTTGTACAATGTTGATTTTTTTGTCAAAGTTGGTGATAGCTATATCGGGCTTCAGATCAAGCCGATTTCATTCAATGGCGGGACTATACAGCTTCCTGAGATTTTCAAGGAAAAATCCATTCAGGAAGAAACTCATCGTCAGTTCACGGAAATGTATGGTGGTAAAGTCTTTTATATCTATTCGTTCAAAAACGGACAGAAAAAAGAGATTTACAATATGGACGTCATCGATGAGATCAGGAACGAACTCATCCGCCTCCGGTCATAAGGGCTCCTCTATTTGTTGTCGTGAGAAACCCGAGGACAAGGCGGACGGAGCGGAAAAACCGGAGTGTACACGGCGTACATGAGGATTTCGAGCACCGCTCAACGAAGCAATTGATTTGCGGACTAAGTAAATAGAGGTGCCTTAAAGGATGTTATACATTGGGATATCCCTGTTCGACTGATGTGCCAGGTCTGAAGGCTACTTTACATAAGCTACAGCCCCCCCTTTTCTGATAAGTCATGCCGGACTTGATCCGGCATCCATGAGGTTCTGGTTCAGATGCTGTACTTCGTTTGAGGACGGTTTTGCTTAAGCTACTAAAGGGCGTCCCTCGTTTTTGAGGAGTCATTTTTAAAGAGGGCGCAATGAGAGATAGATCACGGTGTGGATGGGTGAATCTGAAAAATGAATTATATGTACACTATCATGACGATGAGTGGGGTGTGCCGGTTCATGATGACCAGAAACTGTTTGAGATGCTCACTCTCGAAGGAGCACAGGCCGGTCTTTCCTGGGAAACGGTATTGAAGAAAAGAGAGAATTATCGGGAAGCATTCGATCATTTTGACCCGCAAAAAGTCGCGAAGTACGGTGCGAAAACGATTGAATCGCTGCTTCAACCCATCAGCAACTCGACTGAATGCACTGTCTCTGTGACGAGAACAGCGTCAGCGGCTTTTGCGTGAGCCGTAATCATCATGTCGAGGGGGGAGAGTTATATGCCTGATGCCTCGCATCTGGCTCTGAGATCACCGTAAACCGTTACAACTTCATCGTTTCGAAGAAGAGAGCATCATCACGGTCAGGCCGGTAAAGAAATCTGTAGATGCAGTGTTCGGCAGGCTGTACGACAAGGACAGACGGTCGCTGTCAACAGAGGAAATCGATGAGGTTGTCAGAAGACAGATTAATAAAGAATATGGCGGAAAGGTGGATGAAAGCGCTTGATACAACCTACTGCTCTAATGTGTTGGTTTTTGTTTTATGATATGCAATATTGTAGTTGAACTTCAATATTGCACAATAATGATTGCTCGTCACCTGACACCTGTATTGTATTCCCGTGCTTCGGATTATCCTGTAGTCACCATAACCGGGCCAAGACAGTCGGGGAAGACAACGCTCTGCAAAGAAGCGTTTCCGGAAAAACCATATAGTAACCTTGAGCGTCCTGACATCAGGGATTTTGCCATACATGATCCTTCCGGCTATCTTGCCCAGTTTCCGGATGGTGCTATCCTCGATGAGATTCAGCGTGTTCCTGAATTGCTGTCATGGATACAGACACGGGTTGATGAAAATCGCCGGGCAGGGGAATTTATTTTAACCGGAAGCCATCATTTTGATTTGCATCATCGCATCA
>JAPHUN010000155.1 GCA_026193435.1 Chlorobium sp. | reverse complement strand
GGGTTTGTAGTGCTGCAGGAAGGCTGGTGTCGAGGTGTATTGCGATAAAAACAATGGTGATGATGCCGCCAAAAAGGTAGAGAACAAACTGGATGCTGTCGATCCAGACGATTGTTCGTATCCCCCCTGAAAGAGTGTAAATAAGCGTGACGATACCGATAATGAGCACGGAAGCCGATAGCGGCCATCCTGTTACCGCCTGAACGACAACCGCGGTGGCCAGGAACCTGACCCCGTCGGCTAATATTCTGGTGACCAGAAAGATTGTTGATGCAAGTTTCTGCATGGAGGGGCCGAACCGGCTGCCGATCACTTCATATATCGAAGTGACGCCTTGGCGGAAGTAGACCGGAAGCAAGAGGGCGCTGACCAGCATTCTGCCGATGATATAACCCATAGCGAGCTGCAGAAATGTCCAGTCGCCCCTGAATGCTATACCGGGGATGCTGACGAAAGTCAGTACCGAAGTTTCAGTGGCGACAATGGAAAACATGGCGACGATCCAGGGGAGGTTGCGCCCCCCGAGGAAGTAATCACCGGTAGTCCGGTTGGTGTGTCCCTGCCAGATCCCGTATCCGGCCATTGCGGCAAGGAAGCCTATGATGATGATGAGGTCGAGCGTCTGCATACGGTGAGTTACGGGAATGAATTAATGATAGAGATGATAGTTCTGCTTGACGGACAGAAACTCCTGTTCATCATCCGCCCATGATGCTCTGATTTCCGCTAACGGGTTGTTGTTTTCGATCATGGTCCTCAGGGTGCTGCTGCCGCAGAGCAGGTCAAAAGCGGGAAAGCGGTCGTTGAATTCATAGACCTCGCGTAGAAATTCCAGCTGATCAGGGTAGAGTTCATGGAGCGCGGCGGTGATGGCGATACCGGTCATGAAGGGAGCAAACGTGACCGGATCGGTCACATGAAGGAATATCGCGCCTGAAATTTCGCCGGCATATTTGTGGAAAGACGGCTTAAAATAGGCCGGGCGAAACAGTACACCTTCGATGCCGATCGATGTAAGGTATGCGCTGAGGGCACCGGGCTCAATAAATGGCGCGCCGAAGTGAAGGAATGGTGTCGTGGTGCCCCTTCCTTCGGAAACGTTCAGTCCTTCAAAAAGACACATGCCGGGATAGACCAGAGCTGTTTGCCAGGTCGGCATGTTTGGAGAGGGGACGACCCAGTGATGCTCTGTATCAGGGAAATGCATCCAGCGTTCCCATCCATTCATGGAAAGAATACGAAGGTTGACATCAGGTTTTTTGTGATCGAGATAGAGCCGCGCAAGCTCTCCTGCTGTCAGGCCATGTCTGGGAGGTACCGGAAGAATGCCGACAAACGAGCTATATGCGGGGTCTGAAAGGGGGCCTTCAACGGTGTGTCCTCCCAGAGGATTGGGACGGTCGAGAACAAGTATTTCTATATCGCGACCGCTGACGGCTTCCATGAAAAGAGCGAGGGTATTGCTGTAGGTGTAGTATCTTGAACCAATATCCTGAATGTCGAAAATCACCAGATCGATATCCTGCAAAAAACGTTGATCCGGCAGGAGTGATTCAGCGGAATCCCCATACAGGCTGACGACATCGCATCCGATGCCGGGCTGGCCGGCTACAGCTATCTGGTCCTGTTCTGTGGAGAAGAGACCATGCTCCGGGGAAAAGATTTTTTTCAGGTTGATGCCTTTCCGTTGAAGCTCCAGCCATGAATATTTCAGGTCAAGGGTGACCGATGTCTGGTTGGCGATGAGCGCGACGTTCCGTTTTTTCAGTGAATCCGGGTCCTGAATGAGTATGTCAAGGCCGTTGAGTACCATGTGAGGAAAAAACGTTGATTTGTGGAACTGTTGATGTCTCGGATCACATGCGCTTGATTGCCGGAAAGTCTGCAGGTCTGATATATCAGGGGCAAAGTCACGTATGTTCCTGCCGTCAGTAGTATAGGTAAAAATTTTTCAATCCACAGAAATCATGCCGCCGGGAAAAGCTATTGATCGTTCCATGACGGTGCCTTGTGCTATAACCGTTTCCGGCAGAAGTACCGAATGCCTTACTATAGCGCCATCTTCGATACGGCAATTGCTGCCCACTATTGATTCTTCAACCGTTGCGTTTTGCGCGATCACGACGTCTGAAGAGAGCATATGAGGAGCAACGCCTGTCTGCTGGCTTATTCTTTTGCCGATTTGCAGGATCTTTTCACGGTTCGGGATGTTGGCCTGCCAAAACGTCTGCATGGTGCCGATATCCTGCCAGAAGCCATCGTGTGGAAAATAGCCGAGGCTTTCATGCTCGATAAGACCTGTAAACCCGGTATCGACTATGCTTGAAAAACCTGTAGAAAGGTAGCGGAAAATCGAAGGGTTGAGCACTGCGGCACCTGCATAGATATAATTCGAGCGTAGTCCTGTTTTCCGCATGTTTCTGAAGTCCACTATCCGGTCTTCGTTAATGCCGACATCACCGATGGTTTTTGCTTCCGGTGTCTCATAGAGCATGAGTGAACCCGCGTTGCTGCTCTTGTCGTGGCAGTCGATACATGATTTCAGATCGAAATCGGCGATGATGTCGCTGTTGATCAGAATAAACGGTTCATCATCAAGCAGGTTTTCGCATCGTTTGAGTCCTCCGCCGGTTCCGAGAATAGTTGTTTCCTCTGAAATATGTAGGTCCATGCCGAAATTATTGTTTTCAGAAAAAAAACGGCGAATAATGTCGGCATGATGATGAACATTGCAGATCACTTTTTCTATTCCCGCTTCCTTGAGAAAAGCGAGGGTATAGCAGATTGACGGGAGGTTAAGAACAGGTATGAGCGGCTTTGGGGTGAATGTTGTTATAGGCATGAGGCGCGAACCGAATCCCGCTGCAAGAATGAACGCTTTCATGGTGTTGATTTCGCCAGTGTGTTCAGGATTATCTCTCCTGATGTTGCAAGCTCGGTATGTCTGTTGATATACTCAGGCAAGTAAGCCAGTGTCGGGGAAATGTATTGCTCGAACTCTTTTTTGCCAAGATAATAAGCCTGATTGAAAAATGTTCCGAGAGCCTTTATGTTTCTCTGAAAAGCCATGATGTCGAATAAATACAGATATTCGTCGTAGCTCATTACAGTTAAATTCTTTTCGCGGAGCCGGTCGTAGTGGTAGCGCTGCAGATCATCGACCAGGTGCTGTTCAAGAGTGACATAGGAATCTCTCAGGAGAGAGACCGCGTCATATTGAGGCAGCCCCATCCGGGCATCCTGAAAATCGATAACCATAGAACCGGCAGGTGAAACAAGAATGTTTCTGCTGTGATAATCCCTGTGGTTCAGCACAAAGTATTCGGGCCGGAGCAGCAACTGCGTGATAGATCGGAACTCCCGGTGAAGCATCGTGGAGATTTTTCCGGAAAAACCCTGGGAAGGAGCATGTCGTTTAGCATGTTCCAGAAAGAAAGTGAACTCAAACATCAACTTTTCTTCATCGAAGCACCTGTTGAACGGTATTTCAGACGTATCCGCTTTGATGGATTGAATGGTTGCCATGATGTCAATGGCGTTTCTGTAAAGTGCGCCCGTGTTTGCTCCGTTTTTTGTCAGCGCATTCTGCAGCAGGGTGTCTCCGCAATCTTCCTGAAGGATCATTCCCAGGTGTTTGTCACTCCCGATGATAGCCGGGACAGGAACGGAACAGTCTGAGAACAGATGCTGAACAACAAGAAACGGGTAATTTTCTGTCGGTGAGGCGGTGAACTCCTTGTCGACACAGAGTACCCAGCTTTTTTCGGGTGAGCGGAGTCTGTAATATTTTCTGGAGGAAGCGTCCCCTGATATGGGGTCTATACGGATTTTTTCAAGTTCAGGATCTGAAAAAAAAACAGAGAGATCGTGCTGGAGGGAAGGCATGGCGTTGAGAGTGTAGGAGAAATAAAAAAAGCACCTTATGCGGCAAAGCATAAGGTGCTGAGCTTTTCCGACAGGCGAATTACTTGGAGCCGCCGCCGATAGATGAGGAAACATTCTGCAATACCTCATTGACGGTATTTGCCATGTTGCCCATCAGATCTGTCATGGTTTTGCCAAGTGGGCCTACCATGTCGGATACTGTTTTGAGGCCGTTGTTGAGGACTTCAATCTGCTGCTGGCCGAGTTTGCCGACAGTTTCCATGAGCCCGGAGATTGCGCCTGCTAAATCGTTGCTTCCGTTTGACATGATTGTATTATGTTTTGAGTTGAAAAAAAGAAACGAGAACTAATTTGTTTTAACTTCTGCCTGATTGTGGCTATCGTGACCGTGTCGTTTAAAAGTCTGCCAGTCTTCCAACAGGCTTGTTTTTCTGAAATTAAAACATTTTCGATAGTTACGCAAACACAAAATTACCGGCTTATTATCAGTTTCAGTTGTTTCTGTCCTGTGTTTTTTGTTTGCCGATAAACCTGTTGAGGAGCATGACAATAAAGATGCCCGTGATAAAAAACACTACAGGTGCAATGATGGTGGTATATGTGGCGATAAACTCCATTATTCTGAAAATCTTTAGTATAAATTAAGTTTGTTGGAACGTTTCATCCCGTGATCACTCTCGAAGGTCTGCAGCAGTTCCTGAAGGTTTTTTCTGAACGCGAAGCTTGTGACAAAGTTCATGACAGGGTGCGGATTGTGGGTGATCCTGTTGACGATGTTTTTCCATGAATATGCCTGATAGTAGCTTTTCATGAATTTGTACTGGAATTCAACGGGATCGTAATGGGGCGAGCGGATGACAACGTTTATCGCGTTGTATTTTTCCCAGTCCTCATCGGTTATCAGACCCTGCTCCTTATACTCATTATACATACTCGTTCCGGGGTACGGAGTGATGATCTGCATGATGGGCATAAAAATATTGTTTTTGCTGATAAACCGTACAAGATCGTCCATATCCTCGAAGCTGTCGAGGTTTGGATTGATAAGGAAGTTTCCCTGAACGCTCAGCCCGGCCTTTCTGCAGCGGTCTATAGTCTCGATTATTTTTTCGGGAGTGTTTACATGCGACTTCTGGTAGGCCTCCAGATTACTTTGCTTGATGGATTCTATCCCGACCAGAGCCATGAAGCATCCTGCTTCAACCAGTCTTTTCACCGTCTCGTCATCTTCAATGAAGTTCATGCTTAAAAAGACGCTGAATATGATATCACATTCCTTGATCGTTTCAAGCGCTTCCCAGAGCCGTTTTTTGTTTATACCAAGGTTTTCGTCGCAGAGCATGAACCAGGGTTTCGAGGAGGTGCCGTTTTTCTTGAAAAACGCCTCTTTGGCGGCTTGAATCTGAGCTTTCAGGTCTTCAGGTTTCTGTGTGCGATAGAGTTTTCCCGTGAAATTCGGTGTAACGCAAAATGAACAGGTATATGGGCAGCCCCGGGTAACGTAGATGGGGATGGCCCTTGTGGTATCGACTTTTTCCCGAAGTGATGCAGCTGCGATTCTTTTGTAATCGAGTGGGGCGATCTCTTTGACCGGGGGAAAGTCTTTGGAGTTGTAGCTGGGCTTTAACCGGTTGTGTGACACATCATCCAGAACTGTGGTCCAGAGATTTTCAGCCTCACCACATACAATCGTATCAGCATGCTGAGCAGCTTCGTCAGGGTTGAATGATGGATGAATGCCGCCAAGGATAACCTTTTGGCCTTTTTTTCTGAAATTGTCGGCAATTTCATAGGCCCGGGTAGCATCAATCGTCCGTGCAGTAATGCCGACAAAGTCGTACTCTTTATCGTAATCGATCGTATCCCCGAAATGCTCGTCAATGATGTCTACGGTATGTTCAGGTGGCGTAAGGCTTACCAGCACACCAAGTGCCATATGAAAAAGCGGTTTCTGATTGGACTTGGAATCCTTTTTGCCTTTTGGGGCAACAAACAGGATTTTGAGGGGTTTAACTGGTGTATCCGAGGAGCCTGCTGACGTAAACATTGTCTTATAAAAACAGATTATTGGCGTAGCGTATTACTCGAGTATAGTGGCATTCCTGGTGTGTCTCATACATGCTGAAGCGTAGCATGTATGTCGACGGCAGGTTTATTTGATCTTTATAATAGTAAAAACGAAAGGATAAACAACAATGTTTGGCCGGAGATTTGTAGGGTTATTGCAGGGCGTTCAAGAGCGGTACGGGTGTTCTGTGACGCTTTGTTTGATTCAGCTGATTGTGAAAGACTGTCGGATCGAGAGTTTTTTTTTCGCTTCATGAAGGATGACGTGGTTTGAAATCAGCGTGCAGCGGATAACCTCTACGTGCTGTCGCAATAGTGAAGAATGCAATACGCTGCAGGCAGAACCCCGGCAGGAGAAACCGGGTAATTTGAAACGATCGATTTAGGTAATATATTCATTGCTGAAAAGAGGGTAACCAAGTATTGCTACGTTTTTTAGTTCCGTTAACACCTATCAGGGATTTTTGTACCATGCCTCGTTATACTCCAGAGCAGCTGGCGAAACGCAATGCTTCAGTATGGACTGATATACAGCTTATTTTAGCTCCCATTCAGTTCGTGGTGTTTTTGACTGGTCTTGTCGTGACCTTTCTTTACGCGCAGAATGACCAGATTTTCAGTTTTTACTGGGTCAGTCTTGTCATATTGTTCAAAACGCTCCTTTTTGGTCTTCTTCTGATTACCGGAGCATTTTTCGAGAAAGAAATCTTTAATGTATGGATATACGGCAAGGAGTTCATCTGGGAGGATGTGGGCAGTACGGTTGCGGCTTTTTTCCATCTCCTCTATTTTGTCATGGCCTATATGGGATATCCGGAAGATGTATTGATCTGGGAGGCGTTCCTCGCTTACTTTACCTATGTTATTAACGC
The DNA here is from genome assembly GCA_026193435.1 of Chlorobium sp. Classification (GTDB taxonomy): domain Bacteria; phylum Bacteroidota; class Chlorobiia; order Chlorobiales; family Chlorobiaceae; genus Prosthecochloris. Next base: position 3,233 of record JAPHUN010000155.1, on the reverse strand, counting down.
GTTGCAGTACCTTGTCAGGATACTTCTTGAAAAGCGCAATGAGCGTCGATTAAAAGCAGGCGGTGTGTTATAGCCGGACCTGCGTGAGCTGATTTTTAATTTTTTTAAAAATGTTGATTATGCTTAATGGCAGTTTCAAAAGCTTGTGGAATCGTGCCGTATTCTCTATGGGCGGTTTATGGGCGGTTCTGGTCTATATGATATGGGAGTCCGGTCAGCTGACAACAGTGGTTGACCGCCAGGTGTTTATGACGGTTATTGTATGCGGTTTTCTTGTTATCTACTTCTCCGGTTTTGTTATCGCAAAGCGTAACAGCAAAAAAAAACAGGGAGCATGATTCCGTCACTCCCTGCATTGTGTTGTGCTTTTCCCTACTCTTCTGATAGTGAGCAGTTGGTTTACCTTTTCGGTGCTACATTTCTTGCTTCTCCTTCGGCATCGATAGCCGCATCGATACAGCAGATATCTGACTGAACCTTACAGAGCATGCTTTCCGTCGCCTGTTGCATTATCTTGGACATAATGGTTTCCGTCATGAATTTCAAGACCATTTCAGGCATCATATTTAACGGGAAAGAGAGCTTGAAATCCAGAGTCATGTTGGTTTCAAAATGAACCGATGTTTTGTTGTCATCATGGTGCAACAGACAGATTTCCGCCTCCGCGTCTCCGATGAATGTGTTATTACTGGTTATTTCGACTTCCGGTTTCGTTTCTGCCGTTCTCCACCTGATCAGTTTTCCTCCGATATTTTCTGAGAGCTTTTTCCCGTTGGTGTTCGCGCATTTTTCCAGTTGAGGGCTTCCGGGAGGAAGGTGCTCTACATCCTGTTGCACGAAAAAGAGTGCGACTATAGGATTGTTTCTCGGATCGTCAACCTCGAAAGTCCATTGAAAAAGATCCAGATTTTCGTGATAATCAATGTTTGTACAATAAGGATTGCATTTAAGGATGCGTAAATGGTCTGAAAAGTAGTCTGCGGATTCCGTGAGGCATGAATCCAGTACTATATGTGCTTTGCTTTTTCCGATTACTTCCATGATGGTACTATAATCTGTGACTTGTTGGTGGCTCGTTAAAGGTTTTTACCGTTGGCGGTAAGCAAGGTTACAATAACCCGGCTTTGGTATTGCCGTCCTCATGCACTCTGGATGGTGCTCAATAGTCGTATCAGCATTCTGTCGCTTACTGCCGGATGATTCTGTTACAGAATGTTCGAGCATCGTTCAACGTTGGTCATTAACAATAGGTTTTCGATACAAATTTACATAACTCTGACAGCTTTGTTAAACGTTTTCGTTCCATCAACAGTTCCGTTACAGTCGTCGATACCGACCGGAATTTTTTCTTTGCTAATAAAAAAGAAACCTGATATATTGTATACCTATACGGGGTAGGGGTATTTTCGGTATTACTCTGAGTAAAAGATACGAGGGGACAGGTTATGGATGATGTTGTTATACGGTTAAAGAAAGTCAGTGGGCAGATTCAGGGGCTCATAAAGATGATTGAGCGACGGGAACAATGTGAAAAGATTATTGTTCAGTTTCAGGCGGCAAAAGCCGCGTTGGATAAGACCTATTCTCTTGTGTTGAATAACAGCCTGAAGGAGTGTTTAAGCGAGCGGGACTCGGAGAATATGGAGAGAATCGTTAAGCTGATATCGAAAAAATAAGTATCCGGTACCTAAATTATTTTTAAATGAAAAAGGTGTTATGAAGCTTCTAAACAGAGTTCCCGGCTACATTCTGGCGTTGCTTCTGTTCCTCCCGGTTACGGCCAACGCGGAGGATGTCCTGAGACTCTCTCTTGAGCAGGCGCTGGAAATCGCGAGCAAAAACAATTATTCGTTAAAGGCTGCCAAGGCAAGGGTTGACCGTGCTGAAGCACGCAGTATCCAGGCGGGCAGGCCCTATCTGCCGACGGTAACACTCTCGGAAACGATGGTCTATACCAACGACCCGGCAGCTGCCTTTACCTACAAGCTTCGTCAGGGTAAGATCCGGCAGTCGGATTTTGATCCTGCAAAGCTTAACAATCCTGACGGTATTGCTGATTTTCAGCTCGGTCTGGAAGTGCGTCAGCCGATTTTGAATATCGATGCCGATAAAGGTCGGCTGGAGTCGAGGGCGTCAAGGAAATCCGCTGAATATCAGTTTGAGCGGGCGGGTGACAACATTGCATTCGATGTAAAAAAAACCTACTTCTCGCTGGTTCTCGCCAGGAACAATCTTCAGGCGGTCAAGCGCTCGATCAACACCATGCGTGGACATGATCGTGGAGCTGAAAAGGCCTACAAAAAGGGATTGATAAACAGGTCTGACAGGTATTCGACCGCCGTTCGACTTGCTGAGCTCAAAGAGCAGCAAATGATCATTGAGGATGAAATCCGGACGGCATCCGATGCGTTGCGGCATATGCTGCGGCTTGAGGGGGAGACCGATATTGTTCCCGTTGACGGACTGCAGTCAAGAGGTGTGAATGGCGCATTGGCTGATGAGACCCCTGTATCTGAACGCGCCGACCTGAAAGCGCTCGAGGCGAACAGCGAGGCGGCCGGATATCGATATGAAATGGTAAAGGCGGGCTCACTGCCTCGAGTGAATGCTTTTCTTCAGACCAGTTTGAACGATGACTTTTTTCCCGGACTGGATGAACACAGCTGGACACTCGGGTTGAATATGAGCTGGACGATCTACGATGGCGGCAGGCAGCCGGGCAGGGAGCAGGAAGCAAAATCATCTGAACTTGAATCACGCTACGCGTATGAAGAGGCTCGAGACAGAAGCCGTTTCGAAGTTCGACACGCTCTCCGTTCTATTTCCACGGCGAAATCCAGGATAGCTGTCGCCGGTAACGCACTGAAAGAGGCAAAGCTAAGCCTTGATTATACGGGAGAGAGGTATCGTTCAGGCATGGCCATGACATTTGAGCTGCTCGGCAGGGAACAGGCCTATACCTTTGCGCAGATGCGTTTGAACAAAGCCAGGTACGACCTTATCATGGCTGAAAGTCTGCTGGAATATTACACTGGTGGATAAGTGAAGAGTAAACAAGCACAACACAACCATGAAGCATTCACTATTTCTTGTATCTATCGGGTTTTTTCTGTTGTTCTCGGGATGCGGCGGCAACAAGACCGAAACACCTGAGGCAGGAAGAGAGCACGTGACCGTTCAGGTTGAGAGCATTATGACTGTCGGGTCTGCAATTGAAAGAGATGGCCGCTCTG
>JAPHUN010000037.1 GCA_026193435.1 Chlorobium sp. | reverse complement strand
GACCAGTGACCAGTGACGAGCAATGAGCAATGAGTCAAGTGTCAAATGTCAAGTAACACGAGACAAGAAACGAGTAATGAGCAACTAAGTATACGATAATCTAGAAGAACAAGTAATGAGATGGCACGTAAAATTCTCATTTTTAGAACTACTATTATATATTAGCCCCCACTAAACCGAGAAGTTAAGGAGAAACAGATTATGAAATTTCCTGTATGCGATTTTGCTGACGCGGATGACGGGTTTTATTCCCAGTGTGCCAGTTGTCCGATTGATTCGGATGCGGCCGGTTGCGCGCTTTCGCAGCTTGAGGATGGAACCTATGAGTTTGTCGGTGAAACTCCTCATGGCGGGGTGAGGGCGGTATTTCTTTTCAAGAATGATGCCGGGGACCAGGTTGAGAAACAGGACGCGGTACATGTTGAAATCCATGAACTCGACGAACATGGGCACCTGGTGACGCTTCTCTATGGAATTGTCGACCCTGAAGGCATGATTTATCTCAAGAGATCCGGTGACCCTTCATAGCGTCGCTGGAGAGTTACGATATCTGAAAGTACATACACCATGAAAGAAAACGGAGATTCTGTTTCCGAACAGGACGAACTGTGTGATCTTACCATTATAGGCGGTGGGCCAACCGGTATTTTTGCCGCCTTTCAGTGCGGCATGAACAATATTTCATGCAGGATTATAGAAAGTATGCCGGAGCTTGGAGGCCAGTTGACTGCCCTCTATCCTGAGAAGCATATTTATGACGTCGCGGCTTTTCCCGAAGTACAGGCATCCGAGCTTGTTGAAAGTCTCTGGGGACAGGCAAAGCGTTACGACCCGGAAGTGGTGCTCGATGAACAGGTCAAGCAGTACAAAAAGCTCGATGACGGTTCTTTTCAAGTTGAAACGCTCAGCGGGAGGACTTTTGCATCACGTGCTCTGCTTGTCGCAGCCGGTCTGGGCGCTTTTTCTCCGAGAAAGCTTCCTCAGCTCGGCGACATCAGTGAACTTGAAGGCCACACGGTTCTCTATTCCGTGCAGAACATGAAGGAGCTGGAAGGTAAAAAAGTGTTGATCGTCGGCGGCGGTGATTCGGCGCTTGACTGGGCGATGATGCTTCTTCCTCACGCGGAGCATATAACGGTAGCGCATCGTTCGCCTGATTTCAGGGCGCACGGAAAAACAAAGGATGACCTTTTTGCGGCCGCTGAAAAGGGACTTTTGGATGTTCATCTCAATACCGAGGTGATCGCGATCGATCATGATGGCCCTGCAATGCGTCATGCCTATCTGCGTTCGAAAAGCGGCAAGGAGACCTCTCTGGAGGTGGACTACATGCTTGTGCTGATCGGTTTTAAATCTGATCTTGGACCTTTGGCTGAATGGGGGCTTGAACTGTGCGAGAACGCTATGGTTGTGGACAGTCATATGAAGACGGAGGTTGATGGCCTCTACGCTGCAGGAGATATTGCATACTATCCCGGAAAACTCAAAATAATCCAGACGGGACTGAGCGACGCCACGATGGCCGTGCGCCACTGTCTGAACTACATTCATCCGGGAGAAAAGATCAAACATCAGTTCAGCAGTATCAAAATGGCAAAAGAGAAAAATAAATGACGGAAGGCACGCTACAAGGTCAGTCGAGCACTTCACGTTTTCAGGCATGGATGATGGCCATAAGGCCGAAAACACTGCCCGCGGGGGCTGTTCCTGTCGTTGTCGGCACCTCTCTTGCCGCGGTTGACGGAAAACTGCTTCCGATGGCGGCAGTTGTGGCTCTTCTCTGCGCGCTTGGCATACAGGTCGCTACCAACTTTATCAATGAGATATACGATTTTCGCAAAGGTGCCGATACGGCGGATCGTCTCGGCCCGACGCGGACGGTCGCGGCAGGACTTGTTTCTGAAAAAAACATGATCGTCATTTCGGCTCTTCTTCTGGTCACTGTTTTTTTTATGGGGCTCTATCTTGTCTATCTCGCAGGATGGCCGATCCTTCTTGTCGGTCTGCTCTCCATGTTTTTTGCCTGGGCATATACCGGCGGTCCTTTTCCTATAGCCTATTCAGGGCTGGGAGATCTTTTGGTGTTTATTTTTTTCGGGCTTGTTGCTGTCGGCGGCACCTACTATGTGCAGGCTCAGGAGGTTACCTTTCCTGTATTGACCGCGGCAATCGCTCCTGGTCTTTTTTCCGTGAACATTCTTCTTGTCAATAATATTCGTGATATCGATACTGACCGGAAAGTCGGAAAGATGACCCTTCCGGCAAGGATCGGCGGCGGAAACGCACGTTGGCTCTATCTCGGTTTTACGATTGTCGCCTACTTTGTCCCGGTCTGGATGTGGATGACGGGTTATTCTCTTTGGGTAATGCTGAGCTGGCTTTCTCTGCCGCTTGCTGTCAGTCAGACAAAAACGCTGTTTGGCAGTGAAGGCCGCGCATTGAACGCTGTTCTTGCCGGTACCGGCAGGGTGATGACGCTCTACGGGTTTCTTTTTTCAGCGGGATTGCTTGTCCCGGCTTTATCAGCTCTTTTTCTGTAATCCTATGTCAGATTCCGTTCGAATAGCTCTGGTGCAGATGTCCGGCGAAAGGGAGCCGGGCGCAAACCTTGACAAGGCGTGCGCTCGAATAACCGAAGCCGCAGCAGGCGGAGCGAAAATCATCTGTCTGCAGGAACTGTTCACCACCCGGTACTTCTGCCAGACTGAAGAGTACGAACCTTTTGGTCACGCCGAAACCGTTCCCGGTCCCACAACCGGGGTGCTTCAGCGACTTGCCGCCGAACATGAGGTGGTTATTGTCGCATCGCTGTTTGAAAAGCGCGCAAAGGGGCTCTACCATAATACCGCCGCTGTTATTGATGCTGACGGTTCCTACATGGGGAAGTACCGGAAGATGCACATTCCGGATGATCCGGGGTTTTATGAGAAGTTTTACTTTACACCGGGAGATCTCGGCTACAGGGTCTTCAAAACACGTTACGCGGCAATAGGGGTGTTGATCTGCTGGGACCAGTGGTTTCCGGAAGCTGCACGACTGACAGCCCTGATGGGAGCTGAAATACTTTTTTATCCGACAGCCATCGGTTGGGCGATGAGTGAGACCTCCGATGAAGTCAGGCGTTCTCAGCTCGATGCATGGAAAACCATCCAGCGGAGCCACGCGATAGCAAACGGGGTCTATGTCGCTGCGGCTAATCGTGTCGGGACAGAGGATGAACTCAGGTTCTGGGGTAACAGTTTTGTTTCTGATCCTTTCGGGAATGTTTCTGCTGAGGCTGTTGGGAGCGGTGAAGAGATTCTTCTTGCGGACTGTGATCTCGGCAACATCGGATTTTACAGGTCTCATTGGCCGTTTCTGCGTGACAGACGTATAGAAACGTATGGAGCGCTGCAACGTCGTTTTATTGATTGATAAGACCTTTCGGGGCATACGTTAAAATTGTAACAGTTACGAAATAATACTTCTATGAGTGTCAATTCAGGTGCTCTTTCTCAGGTGGATTCTTCTTCGGGTTCAAAGCCGTTTATAAAGGAGTGGATTTTTGTCGCTGGTCTGGTCTATCTCCTGCTTGTAAGCGTTGCCCTTATCGGGAGCGGCTTCAAGGCAGCGGCAGGCGACAACGCGAAAGAGTTGTTCGCTTTTGCTATCAATCCAATCAGCGGCCTTGTTATCGGTATAGTTTCAACAGCGCTTCTGCAATCTTCAAGTACTGTTACCTCAATTATCGTTGGTCTGGTGGCAGGGGGGCTTCCTGTCGGGATAGCTATTCCTATGGTTATGGGGGCAAATATCGGTACAACCATAACCAATACCATCGTCAGTCTGGGACATGTTCGTGAAGGAGAAGAGTTCAAGCGTGCTTTCGCAGCGGCGACCATTCATGACTTTTTCAACCTGCTCTGCGTGGTTATTTTTCTACCCCTTGAAATGCTCACAGGTTACCTGGCCAAAGCGGGGCATATGCTCAGCGTGTTTTTTGCCGGGGGGGATTCGATGTCCATCAAAGGGCTTAATTTCATAAAGCCTCTGGTTAAGCCTGCGGTTCATCTTCTCGAGGGTACGCTTTCAGGGATTCTGCCGCAGGTAACGGCAGGGATAGTGACAATTATTATCGGGATAATGATTATTGTCGCGGTGATAACCATGCTCAGCCGTTTGCTGAAGGCTCTCATGGTCGGTAAGGCAAAAGAAATTCTGCGAAAATCCGTTGGCAGAGGCCCGCTTTCCGGTATGTTTTCCGGTACGCTTCTTACTGTTCTTGTGCAGTCTTCATCGACGACGACCAGCCTTATCGTGCCGCTTGCCGGTAATGGTGTGTTTTCGCTCAAACAGATATACCCGTTCACTCTGGGCGCTAATATCGGAACGTGTATTACGGCATTGCTTGCGGCAACGGCAATTACCGGGCCGAACGCTGTTTTTGCCTTGCAGATCGCATTCGTTCATCTGTTGTATAATGTTTC
>JAPHUN010000081.1 GCA_026193435.1 Chlorobium sp. | reverse complement strand
TGTTGGAGAAATGTTTTATTTTTATTCTACTGTAGTCTGAGCATTGATAAATAATTATAAAACTCTGTGGCATATGGCAGAAGAAATGAAATCCCAGCAGCAAAGCGGAGGCGGTCAGAATGTTAAAGGGGATTTTTCTACAATCCTTTCAGGTGTAGGAAATCTTCTTGATACTACACTCACTCCTCTTGGCAACGCCCTTGTACAGGCCCTGGAGTCGGCAAACGGCGTTGCTCAGCAAATCCTTGAAGGTATCAGCAAGACCCTTAACAATAATCAGGGAAAACAGTAAGTCGTCTGATCCCTTGAAAAGCCGGTCAGGTTACGGGCGGCTTTTTGACTGAAAATTGCAGAGGCAAGCCTTTATCAGGTAAAAGGCTTGCCTTTCGTATTTCCCCGCACTATATTCAATGCCTGAATAATGCAAGGTTCACGTATCCTGCTACTGTGCGCCTCGAAAAACCTGCGCTGTATCCTAGAGCTCGCTCGGGAGACCCGGAGTCCTTACGTTGCGACAATTCGCGGCACTCCGGTTGCACTGCATCCGGCCTGCATCGATCAGCGTATGAGGGTTCTTCACGGTATCTTTTTTGACTATACGGTAAAACAATGCCTGACAAATTTCCCGAATATCCTGCCGACCTGTCCTATAGCTCCGTAGAGACTGAAGTATTACAGTTCTGGAAAGAACATGATATTTTTCAAAAAAGTCTCGATAAACCCGGTGATAAGGTATTCTCTTTCTATGAAGGCCCGCCTACTGTAAATGGTAAGCCGGGGGTACACCATGTCTTCAGCAGGACAATCAAGGATATTGTCTGTCGGTTCAAAACGATGCAGGGGTACAAGGTTCCTCGCAAGGCAGGCTGGGACACGCACGGTCTTCCGGTTGAAATCGCGGTCGAAAAAAAACTCGGTCTTAAAAACAAGGCCCAGGTTGAAGAGTATGGTGCCGATGAGTTCAATGATGTGGCCAGAGAGCTTGTGTATCATCATATCGATGACAATCGTGAGGGATGGGGGCGGTTGACCGAGATGATGGGGTATTGGGTTGATATGGATGATCCCTATATCACCTGTACCAATGAGTATATGGAGTCTGTCTGGTGGGCGCTGAAAACGATTTTTGACAAGGGATTTATCTACAAGGATTACAAGATCGTTCCTCAGGACCCGAAATCGGAGACGGTGCTGAGTTCACATGAGCTCGCGCTTGGTTACAAAGAGGTAAAAGACCCGAGTGTCTATGTGACGTTCAAGGTTAAGGATGCCGACGAATATTTTCTTGTGTGGACGACAACGCCCTGGACACTAATCTCAAATGTCGCACTGTGTGTCGGGCCTGATGTGGAGTATGTGAAGGCCAGAACGAGTGATGGCGTGGTCTATATTCTTGCCGGGTCCCGGATCGAGGTGCTCCGCAAGCAGTTGGGCGAGGATGAGGAAATCGTTATTCTGGATTCTTTCAAGGGCAGCCGGCTTGCCGGACTGGAATACGAGCCGATGTTTACCTGGGCTGAGCCTGAAAAGCCCTGCTGGTTTGTTACAGAGGGTGATTTTGTCTCGACAGAGGAGGGCACGGGTATCGTGCATATCGCTCCCGCGTTCGGTGCCGATGACTATGAGCTGTCCAGGAAGTACGATCTCCCGATGTTGCAGCCGGTCGCACGTAACGGCTGTTTTACCGCTGAAGTGCCGGAGTATGAGGGCATGTTTTTCAAGGACGCCGACCCGTTGATTATCAGGAGGCTGAAGGAGGAGGGAAAGCTCTTCAGAAAGGAAACCATCACCCATACCTACCCGTTTTCCTGGCGTTACGATGTTCCTGTTATCTATTACGCGCGCGAGTCCTGGTACATCAGGACGACAGATATTGCTGACAGGATGGTGGAGCTTAACGGTCAGATAAACTGGTGTCCTCCCGAGATCGGTAGCGGCCGGTTTGGAAACTGGCTGGAGGAGAACAAGGATTGGGCGCTTTCTCGAGAGCGGTTCTGGGGGACACCGCTTCCGATATGGGTTTCAGAGGATTTCTCGATAGGCGACGGCCCGGATTCGGGCGAGGTGTTCGCTATCGGCTCCGTTGAAGAACTTCAGGAAGGGTGTATCGATATCGACGGCAAACAGTACCGTCTCGGTGATGCACTTGCTGAAGGACTGGTTGAACTTGATCTGCACAAGCCTTTCGTTGACAGAGTCTATTTTATCAGGGACGGCAGACGATACTGTCGGACCCCGGAGCTGATCGATGTGTGGTTCGACAGTGGTTCCATGCCTTTTGCGCAGCTCCACTATCCCTTTGAAAACAGGGAGGTTTTCGATAAGACCTTTCCCGCGGATTTCATCGCGGAAGGGGTCGATCAGACAAGGGGGTGGTTCTACACGCTGCACGCCATCGGGGCCTTGCTGTTCGACAAGCCGGCATACAAAAACCTTGTGGTCAACGGTCATATTCTTGACCGGAAAGGCCAGAAGATGTCAAAATCAAAGGGAAATGTCGTCGATCCGTTTGAGACGATGGAAAAGTACGGTGCAGACTCTCTTCGCTGGTACCTTATCCTGTCAAGTCCTCCATGGAGGCCCAAGTCGTTCAATAGTGATGAGATAGAGGAGGAGCAGCGCAAGTTTTTCCGCGCGTTCATCAACAGCTATAATTTCTTCGTCATGTACTCGAACGTTGACGGGTTTACTTTTTCCGAAGAGCCTATCCCGGTCAGCGAAAGATCAGGGCTGGATCGCTGGATTATTTCCTCTCTGAACTCTCTTGTTTCAGGGGTTGAACAGCGTATGGAGCAGTACGACCTTACCGGGGCAATACGGTTGATCAATGATTTTACGGTCGATGACCTTTCGAACTGGTACATCCGCCGTTCCAGGAAGCTGTTCTGGAAAGGTGAGGCAGGGCCTGACAAAACGGCAGCGTACCAGTCGTTATACCAGTGTCTCGAGACGGTAGCAAAGCTTCTCGCCCCCTTTACGCCGTTCATCGCGGACAGGATTTTCATGAACCTTAATGCTGTTACCGGCAGAGAGCCTGTTGCATCGGTGCATCTCTGTGATCTTCCATCTGTCGACGCCGGTGCGATTGACAGTCCGCTGGAGCTTCGTATGAAAAAAGCCCAGATGGTGACATCCCTTGTCAGGACAATGCGTGAAAGAGCGTCCATCAAGGTACGTCAGCCGTTGAAGCGTATCATGCTTGCCGTCGATGATGCTGCTGACAGGATGGAGTATGAGCAGGTGAGGGATATTATTATCGATGAGGTGAACGTGCAGAAGGTCGAGTATATCGAGGATGAGAGTTCGGTGGTCAGCAAGAAAGCAAAACCGGATTTCAAATCGCTTGGCCCCCGTTATGGCAAAGAGGTGAAGAAGCTTGCCGACCGTATCCGGATTTTGACGCACAGGGAGATAGCAACGCTTGAAACCGAAGGTTCTCTATCCCTTGACGTGGAAGGAAAAACCTATACCATTACCGGTGAAGATGTTGTGGTCAGCCGTGAAGATATCGAGGGTTGGCTGGTCGGGTCGGATGACGCCTCCGGCGTCATGGTCGCGCTGGATACGGAAATCACCCCTGAGCTGGAAATGCTCGGGCTCTCCAGAGAGCTGGTGAGCAGGATCCAGGCCCTGAGAAAAGATTCCGGTCTGGAGATCACCGACAGGATAGAGGTTCGTGTGGCGGGGAGTGAAAAGGTGGTGCTCGCCGTGGAGAAGAACCGCGACTATATCAGGCAGGAAACTTTGGCTGTGGTTCTTGATGTTGTATCTCCTGAGACACTTTCCGGGGGGCGTGAGGAGAGCCTTAACGGGGAGTTATGTCGTTTTGTTCTTGATAAATCCAAAAGCTAATGTTATAATTACCGTGTTTTTACCTGAGAACAAGATGACGGACGAGAGGTTGTAGTACCTGTTGAGCAGGTTGTTTGTTGGCAGTTCAGCAGTGTGGGTGTTTTGTGATGGCAGTATGTAACAATCGTTTAGTCCGGGCTATGCGTTGTAGCGTTTGTATTACCTGAATTGAGCGATATCCTGAAAAGGAGGCAATAGATGCAGATTGCTGTTTTTTTTCACGTTCACCCAACGGGTTTGTTCACATCAGATGTGTTTTTACGTATATCAGAGTAATAAAAATAATCGTATCAGTTTTTAGCATCTATTGACTCGCTCAACTTAGGAATCAGTAAACTGGATAGATCATGCCGAGAAAAAGCAGCAGTGCCATTAAGAGAGACAATGAAGTTATCGAAGGTCCGGTAAAGGTTATTCATACCTATTTGTCGGACGATGAGCTGGAGCATTTCAAGCAGCTTCTTCTGAAGCGTCGTGAAGAGGTCCTGCGTGATCTTGAGATTCTCAAATCATCACTTTCTGAAGAAAGTGTGGAGGACTCTATCAATTCCAACTACTCCATGCATATGGCGGATCACGGTACGGAGACCATGGATCGTGAGCAACGCTTCATGTTTATCGCACGTGACGAGAAATATCTGGGGTACATCGACCAGGCCCTCGAAAGGATCAGGAACAAGACCTACGGTGTCTGCGCCAAGTCGGGCAAGCCTATTCCGAAAAAACGCCTTGAAGCCGTACCCCATACGTCTGTCCGGATCGAGTTTAAAGAGAACAAGAAGAAAGGGTGAGAGAAAATCAAGTCAAAAGGAAAAAGTCAAAGGTTAAAAGGCTAAATCAATACGATACAGGCTGCGGCTTTTTTTACTTTTAAATTTTGACTTTTGACTTTCCTATTCCCCGCTGTCGTTCTCTTCCTTATCGGTTGTCGCGTCATTCATACGGATCGGATAGTCTCCCGTAAAGCAGGCAGTGCAGTAGCTCCGGGTTTCATTTTCAAACCGGGGAGCACTGTTCAGCATACCCTGGAGCGAGAGATATTTCAGAGAGTCGACGCCGATATACTTCCGGATATTTTCAAGCTCCTCATCGTTGTCTTTCGCATCGGCAAACATGTAGGTGAGCAGCTGGACTTTAGTTGGAAAGTCCATGCCGTAGAAGCAGGGGTTGGTTATGGGTGGTGAGCTGATATGCAGGTGTATCTCTTTGGGCTTGGCTTCACGGATCAGTTTAATGA
>JAPHUN010000276.1 GCA_026193435.1 Chlorobium sp. | reverse complement strand
GCTATCCGTGAGGGTGGGCGTACTGTCGGTGCAGGAACGGTAACCCAGATTATCGAGTAAGTCGCGGATACTGTTCGCAATGGGGGCGAGACATGGTTGCTCGCCTCTTTTTTATTCTAAACATTGAACTGAGGATTACGACAAGTGGCTGTTCAGCAAAAGATCAGAATAAAGCTAAAATCCTACGATCATAGTCTGGTGGACAAATGGGCCGTCAAGATTATCGATGTGGTGAAGCAGACGGATGCTATCATCTTCGGGCCTATTCCGTTGCCGACCAAAACTCATGTGTATACGGTTAACCGGTCTCCGCATGTCGACAAGAAGTCCAGAGAGCAGTTTTCTTTTTCATCACACAAGAGGTTGATCGAGATAATTAACCCGACTGGCAGGACGATTGATATGCTGATGAAGCTTGAGCTTCCAAGCGGTGTGGATGTTGAAATTAAGTCTTAATGAAAATTGAAAAGCAAAGAGGAAATGGCTGCGATTCTTGGTAAAAAAATAGGTATGACCAGCATATACAATGCGAACCGCGAAGCGGAGCCATGTACGGTCATCCAGGCCGGGCCCTGTTTTGTTTCGCAGGTAAAAACAACCGAAAATGACGGTTATGAGGCATACCAGCTGAGCATAGGCGAAAGGAAAGAGGCGAAAGTTTCCAAGCCTTTGAGAGGGCATTTCGCTAAAGCGGGTATAGCTCCCGGATACAAGGTGGTGGAGTTCGGTAAAGATGATATGGGTCTTGATCTTGAGCAGGGCAGTCCTGTCAGTGTAGAGATATTCAGTGCGGGTGATGCTGTCGAAGTTCAAGGCATATCAAAAGGGAAAGGATTTGCCGGTGTCGTCAAACGCCATAATTTCTCTGGGGGACAAAGGACTCACGGTCAGTCGGACAGGTTGCGCGCTCCCGGTTCTGTCGGTGGTGCCTCAGACCCGTCGCGTACATTTAAAGGAACCAAGATGGGTGGCCGTATGGGCGGTAAGACTGTCAAGGTGAAAGGGCTGGAAATTGTTAAAGTTATCCCGGAATCAAATCTGCTTGTTATAAAAGGTTCAGTTCCGGGAGTCAAGAACTCTTACGTGCAGATTGTTTCTTCAAAAAAGTAAAAGGTGAGTACAGAGAGCATGGAACTTAAAGTTTTAAATACAGGCGGCTCTGAAACCGGTGAAGTCGTAACGCTCAATGACGCTGTTTTTTCTGCTGAGGTGTCGGAGCATGCCATGTATCTTGATGTTAAGTCCATCATGGCAAACCGGCGGCAGGGTACGCATAAAGCAAAGAATCGCTCCGAGGTAAGGGGTGGAGGACGAAAGCCGTACAGGCAGAAAGGCACCGGACATGCCCGCCAGGGTTCGACCCGATCGCCTTTGATGACTGGCGGCGGAACGATTTTCGGTCCTGAACCGCGTGATTATGGATTGAAGGTTAATAAAAAGGTGAAAAGGCTTGCGCGCCGCTCTGCGCTTACAAATAAAGCTAATGAGGGCGGTATCGTGGTTGTGGAGGACTTTGTCTTCGATCAGATAAAGACCAGGCAAATGGCTGAGGTGTTGAAAAATCTCGGTCTTGACAGCAGAAAGACACTTATGTTAATGCCGGAGCATAACGACATCATAGTCAGGTCAGGAAGAAATATTCCGAAGTTACAGGTTGTTGTTGCCGATAATGCCTCCACATATGACATACTCGACAGCCAGACTGTGCTTGTTCAGAAGACTGCGCTGAAGAAGATAGAGGAAACACTGGGTTAACTACAGTAGAGATAGCAAAAAAAAGGTGGTTATGAGAAATCCGTTATTGCAGCCCTGGCTTACAGAAAAAAGCACTCGTTTGACCGAGCAGCAGGGTCAGTATGCCTTCATGGTTAAGGCAGCTGCCGACAAAACAGACATTAAAAGAGCGATTGAGGAAAAGTTCGGCGTTGAAGTGCGATCTGTTCGTACTGCAAACTGCATGGGAAAATCTAAAAGGCAGTATACCCGTAAAGGGCTCATTGCCGGAAAGAAAAACGATTGGAAGAAAGCCGTAATAACGCTCAAGCAGGGACAGGAAATAAATTACTATTCCGGTTCGACTGACCAGGGGGAAGAAAAGAAATCCAAAAAAGGTTAGACAATAGTTTACAATGGCGATTAGGAAATTAGGTCCAGTTACACCGGCATCAAGGTATCTGTCCTACTCGAAATTCGAGGAGGTTACGAAAAGCACACCGGAAAAAAGTCTGCTTGCTCCATTGAAAAAATCAGGAGGCAGAAACCGCGCGGGTAGAATCACTTCCAGGCATAAAGGCGGTGGACATAAGCGTTTTTATCGTATCATCGATTTCAAGCGAAGCAAGGATAATATTCCCGCAAAAGTCGCGGCTATCGAGTACGATCCTAACCGTTCATCGAGAATTGCGTTGCTGCATTACGCTGACGGTGAAAAACGATATATCCTCGCCCCGAAAGGCTTGAAGGTCGGTGATGTGCTTCACAGCGGCGACAAGGTTGATATAAAAGTAGGCAATAGCATGCCCCTGAGGAATATTCCTCTTGGCGCGGATGTACATAATATCGAATTGAAGCAGGGCAAGGGCGGCCAGATGGCCCGGTCTGCAGGTGCTTTTGCCACGCTGGCGGCTAAAGAGGGAGATCACGCGACATTGAAACTTCCTTCAGGTGAAATTCGCAAGGTGCGTATCGAGTGCAGGGCGACTATAGGGGGTATCGGCAATGACGATCATGAAAATATTGTGCTCGGTAAGGCTGGACGAAGCCGCTGGCTGGGTATCAGACCACAGACACGAGGCATGGCTATGAACCCTGTCGACCATCCGATGGGTGGTGGTGAGGGCAGATCGAAGTCCGGCGGTGGCCGCAAACATCCTAAATCGCCGTGGGGCCAGCTTGCAAAAGGATTGAAGACCAGAAATAAAAAGAAGGCATCGAGCAAGCTGATCGTTCGTGGCCGAAAAGCGAAATAAGAACCGAAGCATTAAAACAAGCAGAGAATAGCAATATGCCAAGATCACTTAAAAAAGGGCCGTTTATCGAAAGCAAGCTTGAGAAGCGCATTGCAGAGTTAAACAGCAAGGATGAGAAGAAAGTGGTAAAAACATGGTCAAGAAGCTCGATGATAGCGCCTGAATTTGTCGGCCATACCATAGCGGTACATAACGGTAAGTCACATATTCCCGTTTATGTCAGTGAAAACAT
>JAPHUN010000300.1 GCA_026193435.1 Chlorobium sp. | reverse complement strand
TTTCACATCTATTTTTCCTCTGAGATACGTTTGCATGATTCTTTTTTGTTTGTAAATTGTAACAATTGTTACTATCATGTAGCTGTCTCCATCGTGAACACCATTTCCCTGATCAATCTTCTCAAAGCAACGAAGGGTACTTCTATGAAGCATTACACAGTTGTCTTCGGTTTTTTTTTGCTCAGTGTATTCAGCGTCATGGCCTGCACCAACAATGAAGGCGACTCAATAACCGGTCCGACGGGAAACAATCCCCCGGCAAGTCATACGGTAAGCAGAGACGGGGTGCTGCATAAAAGCGGCCGACCTCCGGGAGACTGCATTTCATGTCATGGAAACGATCTTCGGGGAGGAAAGGTCGGGGTTTCCTGCTACCAATGTCATGGTGCTGAATGGAATGATGACTGATGCAGTGACCGCAGGATCAATTCATCGTCTGAATATGTTGTCCGGTTTGTCCGACTCTGTGCTTGGTCCGTTGTATACCGGTTCCCAGTTTTTAAAGACAGGTTCAATGTTTTTTGCCTCCAGGGCCTTGCAGAACGTTTTGGTATTCCGGTCATCATTGACTTCAAACTGGCCTTTTTCATTCCCGTCAGGTTCAAGGTAGCCGCCAACAGTTGTTCTGCTGGCGATACTCATTCGGGTGATTCCAAGACCGGCCATGCCGTCGCGGAACGCAGGACTTTCACGGGTTGAAAGCACCAGCTCGACATCCGGTAGGCCTATACGGAACGCGAAAATCATTCTTGCAAGAAAGTGATCGGACACGGTGAAATCAGGTTGAAACCCACCAGTCTGTGGTCGAATGCGCGGGAATGATACCGACAGACCTGCTCTCCAGTAGGTACGGCTGAGGTGTCTGACATGTCGCAGTAGTCTCAAGGCCTCCTCGACCGGTTCGGAAAGTCCGAGGAGTGCTCCGATTCCGACTGTTTTTATGCCTGCCTGAAGCGCGCGTTCAGGCACTTCCAGCCGTTCAAGGAAGTTCTGTTTCGGTCCCCAGCGATGCAGGCGATGGTATTGTTCAGGATCATAGGTCTCCTGATAGATGGTGATTCCGGTACAGCCGCTGTTTGCAAGAGCTCTATATTCATTGACATTCATCGGAAACGCCTCGATCGAAACTCTGGCCATGATTCCCGAGGCAATCTCGACACACCGCCTCAGATAGTCAAATCCTGCCGCGGAAGTTCGTTCACCTGTCAGGAGAAGGACATCGTGAATGCCCATCTTTTTCATGCTTTCAAGTTCATGTATGACCTCTTCAGTTTCAAGACGACGTCGTCGTGTTGTCCGGTCAGAAGCGTAACCGCAATAGGCGCAGCCGCTGGAGCAGAAATTCGAGAGATAGAGCGGAGCGTAGAGAGACATGGTCCGGCCGAAACGGCTTAACGTGATAGCCCGGGCTTCAGCTGCCAGAGATTCGAGTGAAACAGAGGAATCATTTCGCAGTAGAGGAGCAATGTCATCAGAGGCCTTTTTGTTGCTCAGCCAGTTCGGGAGGCCGTTCATGATGTTGTATCGAGAAAAGAGGTTAAGGGACTTGTGGCTATCGCTGAACCTGATTTGGGCATGATTCCCGCAGCTTTTGCCCGGTATCCGGCTTGTATTGCTTCAGCGAAAGCAGCAGCCATTTCCGGAGGGTTTTGAGCAACAGCAATGGCGCTGTTGACCAGTACGGCTGTACAGCCCATCTCCATTGCCGCACATGCCTCGGAAGGAGATCGAAGCCCGGCATCGACAATAACAGGAATGGTGCTTTCCCGGATGATCAGACGGATCATCCCGGCTGTCGCCAGTCCCTGTCCGCTGCCTATTGCGGAGCCGAGCGGCATGACAGAAGCGCAACCAACGTCCTCCAGGCGTTTTGCCAATACAGGGTCAGCAGGAATGTAGGGCATGACAAGAAATCCTTCACCAGCAAGAATTTTGCAGGCCTCATAGGTTTCGATCGGGTCCGGCATCAAATGTTGAGGGTTGGGATGAATTTCAACTTTAATGAACGGACTACCGGATAGTTCACGGGAGATATGTGCCGCTCTGACGGCCTCTTTTGCGTTCGATGCTCCAGAGGTGTTCGGCATCAGGGTGATTCCGTCGAGGTCGGCAAGCGTCGTGAAGAGATCATGATCAGCCTCCTCCCTGTTATACCTGCGAAGAGCCACGGTGACCAGCTGTGTTCCGGAAGCTCGCACAGCGTCAACCATAGACGCTATGTTGCCGAATTTTCCGGTTCCGAGAATAAGACGGGAAGAAAATGTATAAGAGCCTATCTTTAATAGATCCATAAATAAAAAAATTAATCGCGATGACGGTCAGCCTCCGGCAACAAAAGAGAGTACTTCAACCTGATCTTTTTCTCGTAAGAGAACGCTGCCTCGTTTCTCCGGATAGACGATGTTTTCATTGACAACGACAGCGACTCGTTGCTTTTCGGCGCCAATGATGCTGAGTATGTCTTCAACAGTGGAGCCTTCCTGTATTTCACGTTGTCGGCCGTTCAAGGTAATCGTTATCATAGCAAATTACTACAGTTCATTTTCTGTATCTCTCACCTGCGTTGATCGTTTCAACAATCGCTCAACGTAGGTCTCATAAAAGAACAATAAGTTTACGGATTTCTTTTGTGCCTGCAAATTCTCTTTTTCTGCCGGGAACAGGCTGTGTTTCTTTTCAACATCTATCCTGAATAATTCGCCAAGGGAAGAAAAAAAAGCGCACAAGGACGGGAAACGTTCCCTTTTCTGTCATTCCCGTGCCTGACCCGTGAAATCTGAGCATCTATTTCACAGGTCTTACACGGGAATCCATCGTTGATGCCGGGATTTGCATGGATGCCGGATCACCCTGTGTAATACTATTACACGGGGCGGCATGACTGTATGTGATTTTGAGCTTTTTTGCCGGTTTTCAAGAGAGAATCCGGGTACATGATCGGCCCAATGTATATTTCTACAATTCGGGTTTTC
>JAPHUN010000237.1 GCA_026193435.1 Chlorobium sp. | reverse complement strand
TCACACCGCGCTCGTTCCTCCATGAACAAATGGCAGAAGCGATCCTCCTGCTTTTTTTTTCTTCCCCGAATCTGAAAAAAATATCAGCAAGCTCACGCTCTTCAAAGGTATTGACTATATCCGCCGCTGACTGACCTTCGTCAGGCTCCATTCTCATATCGAGTGGGCCGGAACGAAGATAACTGAACCCGCGCTCAGACGTATCAATCTGAAAAGATGAAACCCCGAGGTCAAGAAGAATTCCTGTCACCTCCATCCCGCGCAATTGGCTTTCACGAAGAGTGCTGACAATACCGGCTATTTCCCGGAAATTGCCCTGAACAAGTCGAGTCCTTTCACGAAAAGAGGAGAGAGTCCTTTCAGCCTCAGCGATAGCAAAACCGTCCTGATCAATTCCTATAAGAAATGAGCTCTTTTCCAGCCCCTTATCCCGCAACGCCTGCAGGATAGCCAGGGAGTGCCCTCCGCCGCCAAGTGTTCCGTCAATATATATACCGGCGCGTCTGACCAGCGATCCAACAACTTCACGCACCATCACCGGGAGGTGATATGCTGCTTTTCCCATAGTATCTAAAAATATCTTCCGGCTAGCACCTGAAATCTTGTTCCGCTCTCCCTGATCATACTTGTCAATTTTTCCGGGGACCAGAGTATCATTTTCACATTTGCCCCTATAATAACAATATCTTTTTCGATGGCGGCATGCAGCAGGAAATCCTTTGGAAGAGCGATCCTTCCCTGACGATCCATTTCTACTGAGTCGAGGCGCTCATACATCATGGTTTTCAGCATTCTCTCATCCGGGTTAAAATCAGAAAGAGACATCAGACCTTTTTCCTTCTCAGCCCAGATCTCAGGTTCATAGAGTTCGAGGGAACCGTCAAAAGCTTTCATGACATAGAAAATGGCTCCCTTTGCCCGAGCCTCCTTGCCGTCCCCGAGAAGCTTTCTGAAACGAGCAGGGATCATGAAACGCCCCTTTTCGTCCATTGAATGCTGCTCTTTTCCTATAAAACCCGCCATATTCAGCAAACCTTGGTATAAAAACGCCGACAAACGAAGAATATCTCCCATTTTCTACCACTTTCCACCACTTAAAATGTATACAAAAAGCGCGTTCTAAAAAAATTATGCCCCGGCATATTGTGAAAATTTCGTAATACCGCACGGACGAAATCAAAATGTGCTTCATCCGAACGACTTTTTAGTATTATTTATTATCATGAACAGGCGTATGATCAGGAGCATCTGCGTCCTGCATGAGGGAGCCATAGAGGCATTGTAAACCGGAATGTGATAGTGCGTTCAGATCGATTACAGGTATCCATGTTTCGAGAGTTCATTGTTGACGGATATAATCTGCTGCATAAACTTTTCCCTGAAAAGGCGCAGGGTTCCCTGCAGCACAAGCGCGAAAAGACAGAACGTATGCTGCTCGGCTTTCAGCAGTCAACCCGCCAGAAAGTCACCATTGTCTATGACGGCCAGCATTCCCGGGCCCCCTTTCAGGACTCCGGAGCGCTTAACAGGGTTTTTACCGCTTCGGGATGTTCTGCGGATGAATGGATCATTGATTATCTGAAATCTTTGGGAAGCAATGCTCAAATGTTTACTATTATTTCTTCCGACCGCTTTATCTGCCGCCACGCCTCCGCCCGGGGAGCATCATATATGCTCTCTGAAGATTTTATCCGGCAGTCCCTGTCAGGGAAAGATCGTCGGGACAAAACCGGAAAAAAAGGCAGCAACAAGGAAAAATCCAGTGACGTATCACTCAGCCGGAAAGAGGTTGACCACTGGCTGAGCATTTTCGGCAAAACAGAAGAATGAAAGGAAGTCTGAAAAGATCCGCCTTATTTTAATATTTTACACTAACAGCTTCCATCCATCAGATCTTTAGCACCATGGCTGACAGCACCGTTAACAATGACACTCACTGGCTTGAGCTTGAAGAGTGGAGAAAAAAAATAGATGCTATAGACCATCAACTATCCGGTTTGCTCTGTGAGAGGCTCAATTGCGCCCAGAACATCAGTTCGCTTAAACGGCGTATAGGCGAAGAAGTTCTTCAGCCCGCAAGGGAAAAGGAAGTTCTCGAGAATGTGCTGAACCAGGCTGATTCCGAACTGAAGGCGTGTGCGCTTGAAAAAATCTATAAATGCATCATAGAAGAGACAAGGCTGTTCCAACATGAATGGAAAAATGAACAGCAGCCGCTCTCTTCCCGTTAACCTGCCGGGATTATTTCATGCGTGACACGATTTCAAGCCGCATTGTCATTCTCATTACAAGCATAGCGATTCCTTCTCTTGTCTTTCTTGCCGCGTTTTTTTTTCTCCCCGGCTGGAATGTCGCCTCTGAAGGGTTTGCTCATAAGAAAATAATCATTCACAGAGGAGCAAGCTTCCGCTCAATACTTACATCACTTCAGGACAACAGAGTACTACGACGCCAGCGTCCCCTGATTATCACTGCTGCAATTTTCCCTGATTTACGCAATATCAAGCCAGGGCGCTATAGCATCCCTTCAGGCCTTTCAAACCACACGCTCCTTACCTATCTCCACAATCATCCCCAGGATGAAGAACGGGTCATGATTCCCGAAGGAGTCCGGAAGGAAAGAATCGCAGCTATTGTTTCCTCACATCTGGACATCGACTCGCTCTCCTTCATAAACAGCGCGACAGATAGAGCACTGCTTGACTCGCTTGGTATTCAGGCCGGGTCTTTTGAAGGCTATTTCTTTCCCGGAACCTACAATTTTCCCTGGGCAAGCACTTCTGAAGAGGTGATCAGATTTCTTGTCGGCAGGTTCCAGGCATTTTATCATGACAGCCTTAAAACAGTTTCATCCCTCAAAGGGCTCGATGAGCTTGCATTGCTTACGCTTGCCTCTATTGTTGAGGCAGAAACCCCGCTTGACGAAGAAAAGCCCCTCATTGCAGGAGTGTATCTGAACAGACTGAGAAAAAACATGAAGATACAGGCTGACCCGACAGTGCAGTACGCTCTTGGAGGAGAGCCCCGAAGACTTCTCTACAAAGACCTTTCGATTGATTCTCCCTACAACACCTATAAATATAAAGGCCTGCCTCCCGCACCGATAGGCAATCCGGGAGCCGCCTCGATCATGGCTGTACTCTACCCGGCAGAAACGGATTACCTCTACTTTGTCGCAACCGGAAACGGCGGGCACAACTTTGCAAAAACCGCTGGAGAGCACGCAGAAAACGTTAAAAAGTACCGGAGAGCCCGCCAGAAACCATAAAACGTACTGTTTGAATTATGTCTTTCTGAATTATGTATATTGCATAAACACAACAACCCGTCAACCGTCAATCAGAACCCCGAAACAATGGAAAAAAAGTCCTTGTATGATATATCATGTAAAGGCAGCAGGGTACTTATGCGCGTAGACTTCAATGTACCGCTCGATGAACATGCGAACATCACGAATGACAAGCGTATTGTTGAAGCCCTGCCTTCTATCCACAAAATTATTGAAGACGGCGGGAGACTTATTCTGATGTCACATCTTGGCCGTCCTAAAGGCAAAGTAGTCCCGGAGCTCTCGCTGGCACCTGTAGCAAAAAGACTTTCCGAGCTGCTCGACACCAGCGTTGTCATGGCCGGCGACTGCATAGGAACTGAGGCGATGCAACAGGCT
>JAPHUN010000129.1 GCA_026193435.1 Chlorobium sp. | reverse complement strand
TCAGATTGACGACAAGGTGTTTAGGTCCTTCCTGAGTTGCTGTGATAAATGGAAGGTTGATCTCGGTGTCCGTGCGTGAGGAGAGCTCGACCTTGGCTTTTTCTGCAGCCTCTTTGAGTCTTTGCAGGGCCATCATATCATTTCTCAGGTCAATGCCTTCCTGCTTTTTGAATTCATCAGCAAGAAAATCAATGATTTTCTGATCAAAATCATCACCTCCAAGGTGGGTGTCGCCGTCCGTAGACTTTACCTCGAAGACGCCGTCTCCGAGCTCAAGAATCGAGATATCAAACGTTCCGCCACCAAGGTCGAATACGGCGACTTTTTCGTTTTCATTTTTCGTATCGAGACCGTAGGATAGCGATGCAGCGGTAGGTTCGTTGATAATGCGTTTCACTTCCAGGCCTGCAATCTTGCCTGCGTCTTTTGTCGCCTGGCGTTGTGCGTCATTGAAGTATGCTGGTACTGTGATAACCGCTTCTGTTACTTTTTCACCAAGAAAGTCTTCCGCAGTCTGTTTCATTTTCTGCAGAATCATGGCGGAGATTTCCTGTGGAGAATATGTTTTATCTCCTATTTCCACTCTCGCTTCGCCATTGACATTGGTCACTTTGTACGGTGCGATCTTTTTTTCATTGGAAATCTCATCGAACTTACGCCCCATGAATCGTTTGATCGAAAAAATGGTGTTTTCCGCATTGGTGATCGCCTGTCGTTTTGCAGCATGTCCTACGAGACGTTCTCCATTTTTCGTGAAAGCAACCATTGACGGAGTCGTCCGGTAGCCTTCAGAGTTTTCTATGACCGTAGGCTTTGTTCCCTGCATTACCGCTACACAGGAGTTTGTTGTACCCAGGTCAATTCCGATAATCTTACCCATAATTGTATTCCTCAGTTTGCTATTGGTGTCACGTTGTTTCTTTATAAATAAAGGCTGTTATGCGACAGGCTGTGACATTACCTGATCGCTATTTCCCTTTTTCTGCTTACCGGCTGTGCTTTTTGAAGAGTGAGGTGCAGGATACCGTTTTCATACGACGCATCGATGGCATCCTGATCTATCAGCTCTCCAAGATTAAAGCTGCGGGAAAAGGTTCCGTATGTTCTTTCTGTCAGGTGATAGTTTGTTCTTTGCCCTTCGCTTTTCTGTTTTCTTTCTCCTTTGATTGTCAGAAGATCATCTTCAACGCCGATTGAAATGTTCTCTTTGCTCACTCCGGGCATTTCTGCTTCGATGTGAAAAGCATTTTCGTCTTCAGAGATGTCTACGTTGAATGCAGGAGTTGACGGCATTTCTGATCCTTCCCAGATATCATCGAACATTTTCAGCGGGTCTTTTGATAGTTGTACTAACATAGTTTCCTCCTTTCTATAGGTTTTCAGTAGAGTGTTTATGAAAAGTTTCCAGTTCTCTTCTGTACGAGGTACACGTTACTCTTATACACTGCAAACAGTATGCCAGAATCAATTTCCGGACGTTATTGCTCTATTTGTTGAATGTTTTGTCAGACACGTTTATATCCTGGTGTATAGATGTCATACTTTTTGTCAGGATGTGACGGAATGGCGGGAAGTAGGAAGTGACTATTGACTATTGAATAATGGAAGACGGGGATTGGGGGAAATGAATAATGACTATTGAATAGTGGAAGAAAGGGATTGGGAAGTTAGAATTAAGAAGTAAGAAGACGAGAGATGAGAGACGAGGGACGAGAGGGTGGCCGAGGCCAGAGGCTACATGAGGGCGTTCTGTGTGCAGGCGGTGATGGCGGAGGGTACGGGACAGACCGGTCGGGAAGAGCTGTCGGAGGCTCATTCCGTAAGGCTCAGCTTTCGACTTTCTGTAGCCAGCTCAGCTTGTCCTGAAGATTTTCAACAACACTCTTGGAAATGAGGTAACAGGCGAAAATAATACTATCGTCAGCAATGCTGTAATAGCATTTCAGGCCTTCTTTTCTCCGGTTTACAATTCCATTGTCGTGCATCAGGGCAAGATGTTTTGAGACATTGGCCTGGCTTGCGCTGATTTCGTTGACAATTTCCTGAACGGTTCTTTCGTTTTCGCAGAGCGTTCTGAGGATTTTAAGGCGCATGGGTTCTGAGAGCAGCTTGAATCTGTTGGCGACGGCTGTCAGCATCTCCTCAGGCATTCTGAGGTTCCATTTCTTGACTTCATCCTCATCAATTGTGATTTTATTGCCCATCAGTACGTGTTGTTTCGGTGCAGTCAATGGTGCTGCATTTGAAGGGAAGCAGGGATTCTCGTGGTGGTTATATAGTTATTTATTCATACAAATCAAACACAAAAAGAGGTTTTCTTCCGGTCATGTGAAGGTTAGACATTTTTATTATCTGTGGGGGAGAGGTGTGTTACTCCGACTTCAGATAGGCGAATCGCAGAGTTCGAGAATAGACTTGACAAGGGATGGTGGTGCTTTGAACCGCGTGATCTTTTCCCTGATAATGTGCTTGGTTTTTTGCGCTTCCTTGAATTCATTGAAGCAGGTAGGACATTTGAGGAGATGTTTTTCAAAACCCTCCTGTTCTTTAAGCGACAGCTCGTTATCTACCGCTGCGCTCATAAGAGCCTGAGCTTGGATGCAATTCATTGTACTGCTGGTTAGTTCATGAGATGTGTTACTGTTCCCCGGGTTCCTCGTTTTCTGTGTTGTACCCGTATTTACTTGCGAATTCCGTTAACTTGCTCCGTAATATTTTTCTGCCCCTGTATAGTCTTGATCGTACAGTTCCTATCGGGCTTTCCACCATGTTTGCTATCTCTTCGTAAGTAAAACCTTCTATATCACAGAGTTGTATTACTTCTTTGAATT
>JAPHUN010000209.1 GCA_026193435.1 Chlorobium sp. | reverse complement strand
GTCAGAACGGAGCATCATCAGGAGCAAAATACGACTCTCCCGGCGGTATTCCTTCTCCGGGCGGCATCGGGGGTTCCGGCAGCGAGGATTTGAGCACGGGCGGATTGGGCTGAGAGGAGTTCTGCGAGCTGTTGGGCTCAGGTTCTGCATACGTATCGGCGCTGTATACATTGCTTGTAGAAAGAAATCGCCCGTAATTTTTCAGGAATCGAAGTCTTACAGTACCTACCGGCCCGTTTCTCTGTTTGCCTATGATAACCTCTACAATGTCCTTGGTGGATGTTCCATCGTCAAAATTTTTAAGGCCGAACATTTCCGGGCGCGAGAGGAAGATGACCATGTCAGCGTCCTGTTCGATCGAACCGGATTCACGCAAATCGCTGAGTTGTGGTTTTCTCTCACCGGAGCGCTGTTCCACGGAACGGTTTAACTGAGCAAGAGATATCACCGGGATGTTGAGTTCTTTGGCCAGTGCTTTGAGTGAGCGGGAGATCTGGGCGATTTCCTGCTCACGGTTGGATTTTCCGTCACGAACCGGGGAGACCAGCTGCAGGTAGTCCACGACTATCATGCCGATATCGTGTTCCTGTTTCATTCGCCGGGCCTTGGCCATCAGTTCCATGATTGAAATTCCGGGTGTGTCGTCAATATAGAGTTCTGATTCAGCAAGCGCATCCATACTATTGATGATCTTGCCCATCATTTCCGGTGTGATTCTCCCCGTTCTGACTGCCTGCGACTCAACATATGCTTCGGCGCACATAAGCCTTACGGCAAGCTGTATTTCCGCCATTTCAAGACTGAAAAACAGTACGGGTTTATCGAAGTCAACCGCCGCATTTCTTGCAAGGGCAAGCGCCAGCGCGGTTTTTCCCGCCGAGGGTCTCGCTGCGATGATAATGAGGTCGGATGGTTGAAAGCCTGCGGTGAGTTCATCGAGTTCCGAGTACCCTGAAGAAACTCCGGTAACGGACATCTGCGATGAGCTCAGATTCTCCAGCATTCTCGTCGCATTTTTCAGCAGTTCTTTTATATTCGAGGCTTTTTTCTTGATCCCTGCCTGGGATATTCCGAAAAACTGCTGGGACGCAAGTTCAACGAGATCAAAAACATCCAGCGCGGAGCCGTATGCAGCGCTTGAAATCATCGATGAGATGGAAATGAGCTTGCGGTAGAGGTACTTTTCTTTTGCAAGTTTTGCGTAATACTCTATGTTTGCTGAACTGACAACCTTATTAGTCAGTTCGGCCAGGTACTGCCTGCCGCCGATATTTGCCAGCTCGTTCATGCTGGAAAGTTCTTCGCTGACGGTGATCAGATCTATTGCCTGCCGCTTCTGATAGAGCTCAAGCATGGCCTTGAAAACAAGCTGGTGACGTTGTTCGTAAAATACTTTTTCCCGGCTTTCCCCATAAATCTGAATCACCTGTTCGATAGGGTCTCCTTCAAGAAGGATACAGGCAAGCACTTCCTGCTCAATCTCTGTAGAGTATGGAGGAATCCTGCTTTCCTGGGAAAAATCTATATCCTTGCTCAGGTCAATCTGAGGCTTGTTATGTTTTCGGTCTGTTGCTTGTTTCATTCTTTGTTGCGATAACCGTATCGACCATCATCTGCCACTGTATGTACCGCTTTATTTGTGTATAGTTTTATCATAATGGCTCCGCAGCATTCTGACATCGTCCCAGCACTGGCGTTTCCAGTTGGGATTGCGTAACAGGGCCGCAGGATGATAGGTTACGATGACATCGTAACCGTTCCATCGAATGATTTTTCCTCTGAGATTGCCCATAGACTGTTTATTGTCAAGCAGTGTGTTTGCCGCAACCTTTCCCAGAAGCAGCAGGACAGCAGGGTCAAGCAACGCTAACTGCGCGTTCAGCCAGGGCATGCAGCAGGTGATTTCATCAGCAAGAGGGTTGCGGTTTGCCGGGGGCCTGCACTTGATAATATTACAGATGAAAACATCATCTCTTGAAAAACCGATTGCTTCGAGAATTTTATCCAGCAACTTGCCTGATCGCCCCACGAAGGGCCTGCCTTGAGCATCCTCTTCGGCTCCCGGAGCTTCACCTATGACGACAATTTTAGCTTCAGAATTTCCTTCTCCAAATACATAGTTAGTGCGGGTATCTGCAAGCCGGCATTTTCTGCAGTTTTTTGACTGTTCGTACAGGTCGTTCAAATCCCGGAACGCACCCGCAGATTCCTTTTGTGCATTGGCGGAGCTGTTTTCCTCAAAAAAAGATTCCTGCATGGCGTTATTACCTGTAATGTTAACATTATATGCTGACTTTTTTCAGAGTTCGGAGCTGGAATCGGAAATTCCTGCTCAATGGCTTTTAGCCGGTTATCCCGAAACGTTGGGAT
>JAPHUN010000084.1 GCA_026193435.1 Chlorobium sp. | reverse complement strand
AGAATCGGTTCCCGTCCTTCACGAAGAAGCGGAAAAGAAAGCCTCGATGACCTGCGCGCAATACCCTGGGTATTCAGCTGGAACCAGGCCCGGTTCGCCATTTCCGGATGGTACGGATTCGGAAGCGCCCTGGAACGCCTCAGGGAAACACAACCGGAAGCGTTCGATCTCATCAGGGAAAAGGATTTTTCATGGCCGCCGCTGCGCTACATTGCAAGCAATGTCTCGACAAGTATCGCGACTGTTGACCCTGAAATCATGCAGAAATATGCCATGCTGGTCGAAAACCCTGATACCCGTCAAAGAATTCTCACCATGATTACCGCCGAGTACCGGAGAACACGGGAGCTTCTGGACATATTCTACTGTGGTTCACTTCAGGACAAATTCTTTAACGTGTTCCGCTTCATCACTATGCGTCAGGAAGGGCTGAGCGAACTGCACCATTTGCAGATTGATCTCCTGAGAAAATGGAGAGAACATAAATTATCAGGAAAAGAAAACGCAGCCGATGCCATGCTCCCGGAACTGCTGCTCACCGTCAACGCCATAGCGAGCGGACTGCGGTCCACTGGATGAGAGGCAAAAAAGCTGGATATTTACAGTATTTTCGTTATCTATAACGATGTAAGATAGCTGTAATAACCAAACCTTCCGGCCATGCTCTCTCAACTCAGCGCAGCCGCGCTTGTAGGAATAGATGCCCTGAAAGTAGAGGTTGAAACCAACGTTTCCGGAGGTCTCCCCTCCTTTACCGTTGTCGGTCTTCCGGACAACGCCATTCGCGAAAGCCGTGAAAGAATCCTGACCGCGATTAAAAACTCGGGTTTCAATCTGCCTCCGAAAAAAGTCACGGTCAACCTCGCCCCGGCAGATGTCCGGAAGGAAGGAACAGCGTTCGACCTCTCCATTGCTATAGGATTGCTCAGCTCACTGCAGGAAGTAACGCACAAACTTGAAAGCACGCTCATTCTCGGCGAACTGGCGCTTGACGGCTCGGTAAGAAGAATAAACGGAGCCCTTCCTATAGCAATGATGAGCGTCAGAGAGAACATCAAGCGGATTATTATGCCCTCGATAAACGCCGAAGAGGCCGCAGTCGCGGTCGCAGCTTCACGCTCGGCAGTTGAAGTTTACGGAGTGAAAACCCTGAATGAAACCGTCACCCTTCTCAGAGATCCGGCAGAGTTCCTCCCTGTCGAGGTAGATATTGAAAGTCTTTTTCAGGAACATCCTGAATATCCGGTCGATTTCTCGGACATAAAGGGTCAGGCAACAGCTAAAAAAGCAATGGAAATCGCCGCGGCCGGAGCTCATAATCTCATCATGATCGGGCCCCCCGGAAGCGGTAAAACCCTGCTTGCCAAAGCCCTTCCCGGCATTCTTCCTCCCCTGAACTTCGAAGAGTCGCTGGAAACGACAAAAATCTACTCGGTTGCAGACAAACTCAACATCGGCAAACCCCTCATGACCCGCCGGCCGTTTCGTAACCCGCACCACACGACCAGCAACGTCGCGCTGATCGGCGGAGGCACGATGGCCAAACCGGGCGAGGTCAGTCTCGCGCATAACGGTGTGCTCTTTCTCGACGAACTGCCTGAATTTACCCGGAACGCCCTTGAAGTCCTTCGCCAGCCGCTGGAAGACAACGAGGTCACCGTATCGCGCATCTCACTCACCACAAACTATCCTGCCTGTTTCATGCTGGTCGCAGCCATGAACCCCAGCCCCGCAGGCGCGCTTAAAGACCAGGACGGCAACCTGACCGCCACACCGCAGCAGATACAGCGCTACCTCTCGAAAATCTCCGGACCGCTGCTCGACAGAATAGATATTCATATCGATGTCCCCAAAGTCGATAACCAGGAACTCTTTTCCGGAGTAAAAGGAGAAAGCTCTGAGATAATCAGAAACCGCGTGATCAACGCTCGTGAAAGACAGTCGAAACGTTTTGCAGAAGGCAACGCTCCCGGCATTCACGCAAACGCGCAGATGACGCCCAAACACATCAAGAAGTTCTGTCCGATAGACAAAGCCTGCGCCACAAAGCTCATGGAAGCCATGGAACGACTCAACCTCTCCGCCCGCGCCCACGACCGGATCCTCAAAGTCAGCCGAACCATCGCCGACCTCGACGGATCGGAGAACATCGAGATGAAGCACCTCATCCGGGCGATACAGTACAGGAGTCTGGACCGGGATTTCTGGAATTACTGAGAAGAAAAGGCAAAGGGCAAAAGGTAAAAGTTAAAAAGCACAGTTGAACTGTTGAATCGTCGGTGTAGGGGCGAAAAATCTTTCGCCCTCACGGTGGTCAGAGAGCAATTTTCATTCGTAGGGGCAGGCCCCCGTGCCTGCCCGCCTTCTTT
>JAPHUN010000123.1 GCA_026193435.1 Chlorobium sp. | reverse complement strand
TGAAGGCGGTAGTATTGCAAACCAACCTCGTCGCCGAGCCTTACCGTGCCGGTTTCTTTTTCACGCGGAAGATGCGGCAGGAGAAAACGACCAAAGCTATAGAGGATTTCGAGATCGGGATCAACGTAGGGCATAATCTGGCTCAGGAAGCTGTAAACTTTCACATAGCCGTTGAGCTTGTCTCGAAATTCACATCGCTCTTCTTCGTCTTCAAGTGCTCTGAAACGGTCGACCGTGGGTTGCAGTTGTCGCTGTAGATTGGCGTGATCGGCAGGATTCTGCTTTTCGGGAGACCGGTAGAAAATATGGGAAAATGCTTCGACTTCGTTCCAATGATAGACCTGAAAAGCATCCAGTTCATGCTTGAGCTTTTCAAGCTGGGCTGGATCTGAGTTTTCCTGCAAACTGGTTGCGTCGAAATAGGGATTGAATGCGCTGTAGATATCCTCGGCTTCATTGACGAAATCAAGCACAAAGGGATTCTCTTTGCCGGGTATCATCCGGTTGAGGCGCGACAATGTCTGGACAGCCTGTACGCCATCAAGCCGCTTGTCGACGTACATAGCCATTAATAGTGGCTGATCAAAACCGGTCTGATACTTGTTGGCGACAAGCAGCACCTGATAGTCCGGAGACGCGAACCGTTCGGGCAGTTGTTTTTCACTGATCGATTTTCCACTGACCACATCGGTGTTCATCCCGGGCTCGGTATATTCCTGGCCGGTTTCAGGATCGCGAACCGTGCCGCTGAAGGCGACCAGTGGACGAATATCATCATACCCTTTTTCTTCGATATAGCGCTTGAACGCCTGCATGTATTTCACGGCATGCAGGCGGGAACCTGTGACCACCATTGCCTTTGCTCTTCCGCCAAGATGGCTGCGGACATGGCTTCGGAAATGCTCGACGATCACCTCGATTTTCTGAGCAATGTTGGTGGGATGCATGACAAGAAACTTCGCCAGTGCGAGTGAGGCCTTCTTTTTCGGAAGGTCCGGATCATCCTCGACAGACTTGATCAACCGGAAATAGGTCGTGTAGGTGGTATAATTCTGCAATACATCGAGAATAAAGCGTTCCTCTATGGCCTGACGCATGCTGTAAAGATGGAAGGCTTCCGGCTTTCCGCTGATGCCTCTCCGACCGAACAGTTCCAGTGTCTTGCCTTTCGGCGTTGCCGTATAGGCGAAAAAGCTCAGATTGGGCTGATGGCCTCGCGAGGCCATCACCTGATTGAGACCGTCCTCCCAGTCCGGCTCCTTCTCATTGCCGTTGTTGACACTATTTGCTCCAAGTAGTGCCTTGAGTTCACGCGCGGTTTCCCCGGTCTGAGAAGAATGCGCTTCATCGACTATGACGGCATACCGCCGTTTCGCTATCTCTTCCTGCCAGAGTTTCGCCTGCGCTTTGGATGCCTCGTCCGGGTTGTCGAGGCTCCCTGCTCCGGCGACATGCAGAAGCCCTCGCAGCACAAACGGAAACTTCTGCAGCGTGGTCACGACGATCCTCGTCCCGTCGATCAGGGCTTCTGCGAGTTGCCTGGAATCCTGATCAATCGCCTTGACCACTCCCTGAGCATGCTCGATCTGATAAATGGCATCCTGCAACTGGCGGTCAAGCACCTGACGATCGGTGATCACGACCACGCAGTCGAAAATTTTATGATCCGCATCGTTATGCAGGCTTGCAAGACGATGAGAGAGCCAGGAAATAGAATTGGTTTTACCGCTACCTGCAGAATGCTGGATAAGATAATGATGCCCCGATCCATCGATTCGCGCAGCGGCGATGAGTTTGCGTGTGGCATCGAGCTGATGGTAGCGGGGAAAAATAATGGTTTCCTTTTTCCTGATACGGCTCCCGCCCTTGCCATCATCAACTTTTTCTTCCTTCTTCTCGATAAACATGAAGTGACCGAGGATATCAAGAAAACTCTCACGTTCGAGCACCTCTTCCCAGAAATACCCGGTTCGGTATCCTGAAGAATGCTGTGGATTCCCCCCGCCGCAACGTGTCTCACCGGGATGGTTTCCGCGGTTGA
>JAPHUN010000131.1 GCA_026193435.1 Chlorobium sp. | reverse complement strand
GAAGCAGATGCAGCATGACCGACAATCCCATAGGGTTTCAACACATGCGATTTTTCTGCATTAATGGTCGCGCAACCCATCGGGTGAGATGTTCGCTGTAAGAAAATTCAGCATAACGCCTTATAGAGTATAATGTTGACACCATAAAGCATTTGTTGAAACGATCAACTTAGGCTGTTGAAATCAGCTGCCTGACAACATGTCAATCTGCCGCGGCAGCTAACGGTACATACCGCTGCTCCGTCCCGTAAACATTTTCATAAAAACCGCTGGAATTGAACGATAAGACCGTCAAAATCATTAGAGTAGACAAGCCATTGTGTAAGGTTATTTTTTAAAATTTCCTCCACATCAATCAGCAGACCGGAACCAGATAAGACAAGGTCAGTATGTTTATGCGCTATTTGTTCGCTTTCTGCATCTCATTGGCATTTCTTTCTGCCTCCTCGTCTCTGTATGGAGAAGAGAATACGGGCGCAAGCGGGGTTGAGGTGATTGACATGCAGTTTAATGAATCTCAGGATACTACGACAGGTGAAAAAGGCTCGATCTTGATTCACATCGAGAACATAAAAAACACAAACGGGCGCATTGCCATAGCGCTTTATAACAGTGAAGAAGGATTTCCGGATAAACCGGAAATGGCATATGCTCTGGCAAATACGTCAATTAACGGAACCTCACGGGCAGTTGTCATTGAAAATATTCCCTATGGGACCTATGCGCTAAGCATTCTGCATGACGAAAATGCAAACGATAAAATGGATAAAACCTGGATAGGTAAACCAAAGGAAGGATTCGGAACATCCAATAATCCGAAGATACGTTTACGGGCACCGAAATTCGAAGAATCGGGTTTTCTTCTCGATTCGGAAGGAATAGCAATAGCCATCAACATGAAATATTTGTAATCAGGTATGGTATGTCGACTACACATTCAAAACAGAATAGTACTATGAAGAGTAATTTTATCGCCAAAGGGCTTCTGTCAGGCATGCTCTGCTGCGCAATGCTCCTGTCATGCAAACCCACCGTCAAACTTGAGGCTCCCGACAAGCCGATCACGATCAACATGAATATCAAAATCGATCATGAAATCCGGGTCAGGCTTGATAAGGACATTGAAAACATGCTTGACGAAAGAAAAGACATTTTTTAACAACGGAGGACTGACATGAAAATCTCAACACAGACATATTTGCACAGGAGTTTCAAAGGAATTGTCGTTTTTACATTCCTGTTGCTGTCATTCACAACGAGTGCTTTTGCCATTGATCTTACAACCGCCCTTTCAAAAGGTCTGGCTGGCGAAGTAGATAGCGGCTACCTCGCCATTCCTCCGGGAGCATCAGGAGAAGCCCGGCCTCTTGTGAGTTCAGTCAACAGCGAACGTCGCGCAGCGTATGTGTCGCTTGGTCAAAAAAACGGAGTCACGGCTGAGATTGCCGGTAAAGCGACATTTGAGAAACGTTATCCGGGCTTTCCTCCCGGAACATGGGTACAGATTCAGGGAAGGTGGACGCAGAAATAGCGCCATGACAGGACATACTGAAAACAGCTCCTTATCGTGAAATGGGTATTTCGAATTCTTGCCGCTACCCTGCTGCTCATTATCATTGTCGGCGCGGCCGCATGGTACAGCTTTCCGCGCTACGCTCAGTCATTGATTGACAGGGCAGTTGAAGGGACAGGCATACGTGCAGAACTACACAATCCCGGCCTGCCGAACCTGTCCGGAATGGATTTCGGCAGGCTGGACATTGTTTTCCAGACCCCCGCAGATTCATGCTCGAATACCTCTTCACGCTACACCGCTGTTGTGCACAATGGTTCGCTTTTCTGGACCCGCCCGGCCTCTGAGGACCCCTTATCCGAAGGTTTGCTTCCGGAAATTCTCCCTCTTGGCATAGAGCTCCAGGCTGACTCGATATCTATAGAACAGCATGACACGGATATCTCGTTCAGTGACAACCTGCCTGTGATAACCGGCAAAGTGAGCATCTCGCGCAGGAAGGGTGCCGCCCTGAAAATCATTCCGGATTCTTTCAGCTACACCATCGAAAACGGCCGCCTTGTCAGCGACCGGCTCAGGCTCGACAGTATATCCTATGCAATCAACGTCACCAGGGACAGCGACTGGGTGCAACAACCCACGCTCCTCTCGATAGCATCGCTGCATACAGAAGACAAAGCCGCACCACTGAACAACTTTACCGCACTGTTCGGCATGCAAAAAGATCCTGATAACCCTTGCGTTATGAGCTTGTCCAAATGTTCGGTCGAGCTCTTCGGGCTCAAGGCGAGTACCCCGGAAATAGACTACGATCTCCAAAATAAACAAACCAGCTTTACGCTTGTACTGCAGGATGTCCCTCTGGAAAAGCTCCCGGGCTTCAAAGTACCGGATTCTTCCCGCCCTCTGGCGTCAGGACTTTTGAACGGAACTGTTCCTGTAGAATTCAGGGATTCGACACTGACGATACAGAACGCTTCCATACGTGCGGACACAGATACCAGGCTGCGTTACTATTCTCCCGACAAATCTCCCTTGCTCTCTATTGAGGCTGTAACCAGCGGAAAATCCGCAGAGCTTTTCAGAAACCTCAATGCCACCATAATCCTGAACAGCGATGATGAAAAGGTGTCAGGATTTGCATTGAAAAACGTATCATCCACGTTCCTCGGAGGCACCATCTCTTCAGGACCCGCACGATATGACCCGGAAGAGAAAAAAAGTTCTTTCACCCTCGAACTGAAAAATGTCCGTCTGCCTGAACATATCCGACTCCATGGCGACTTCAGCGGTTCGCTGAAAGGGGCCCTGAGCGGCAGCGTCCCGATAACCGTAAACAAGGGGACCTTTTCCATAAACAAAGCCAGACTTTCGTCAACAGGAAGCGGCTCAATCACCCACTCCCCTCCACGCAAGAAAAAAGATTCGGGCGACAACATATTCGGAACCCCTAAGCCCGACGCGACCTATGCATACAACAAACCAGATCTGCTGATCTCACGGAATGCTCAGGGAAAAACCACGGTTGGTTTCACGTTGAATACTCTCAGGCGAAACACCTCCGGAGGAGAACTGCTGCTGACCGACCCGGAAGGTCAGCTCACCCTCTGGCAGGATAAGAACAACCCGTCCCTTGTCTCGCTCAAAGGATTTTCAGCAGGCCTTATGGGCGGATCGGTCTCCATCGACAAGGTTGACTACGACATGGGAAAACAAACAGCGGAAACCATACTGGTTCTCGACAACATCCCTTTACAGAAACTGCTCGATCTGCAGGGTATGAAAAAAATTTTCGCGACAGGCACCGTTGCAGGAAAAATACCTCTGATCATGAAAGATCAGAAGTTCGAAATACCGGCAGGAAAGATGGATGCTCTGCAGAACGGGCAGATTATCTATACAACGACCCCTGAAGAAAGAGCTGCGGCAAACGAAAGTATGAGAATCACCTATGAAGCCCTGAGCAATTTCCTCTATTCGGAGCTGGTTTCGTCAATAACCATGGCCCCGGACGGACAATCCCTTATCAAGCTTCAGTTAAAAGGAACCAACCCGTCTTTTCAGGAGGGACGACCGGTTCATCTCAACCTTTCTGTCGAGCAGAATCTTCTCGACCTCTTCAGAAGCCTCAGCATATCGACAAATATTGAAGAAGCGATTTCTGAAAAAGCGCTTCAGCAGCAATCAAAATAAGTGTGTATATTGAAAATTGTAGAGTTGCTCATCCTCTTTCCCAATATATGGAGTTATCCCTTGTTGAAACGCATAGTGCTTCCTGTCATGGCACTGATCTCGCTGGCAGCGTCTACTTCTTTGTCTGCTCATGCCGATGAACCTGTTTCGAAAGACAGTCTTCCGAACAACAGTCATGTGGGGCAACCGGACTCATGGACGCATCATCCCATCCTCAACCTGTTTTCCCGTCACGAAGAAAAGAGCATGATCTCCGGAGAAGATCCGGTACAAGAGAAGTCCTCCGACATTTTCCTGCAAATCTGGACCGGAACCGGAGGAATCGCTCAACAGAAGCTTTTCTCCTTCAGTGACAGGACAACTATAGCCCGAAACCGTAACGATCCTGACTGGTGGTTCAGCTGGAAAACCGGTCAGAGTGCAGCATTCGCCATCTGGCAGGCTTCAAGACTTCCTTTTCCCGAAACGATCGATAACTGGGCGCATCCTGAAGGGCTCATCTCCAGCGACCATGTCATAACGCAATACGGGCTCGGAAACAGAAAACTGTTCAATATCGCAATCGGCCAGCTCATTGGCGGGGCTGATTCCTCTGAGAGTCCCCCGAATGAAATCGTCTACATACGCATCATCGCTCTTGATCAGGAAGGCAAACCCGTGGGAAACCCTTCAAATACGGTGGAAGCTCATTTCGTACCCTCTGACAAATAACGCGACACAGGAATTGTTCTTCTATCAAGATCATGATGCGATCCTGCCGGATATGCTCGTCGGACACTGGCGAACAACAACATTTTTTCTTACATTATACTGCCCCAGGAATATCATGATAACGCACTGATTGAACCTATGAAATGGAAAGAGCTGCTTTCTGATGAGATCATCTACACCTACGGTGTCACTGACCATCTGATGAGCCTGATCAAGGATGATGAACTTGACTGGAAACCGGATCACGGACACAACTGGATGAGCATGGGACAATTGCTCATGCACATGAGCGATTCCTGCGGAAGCACCTTTGACGGCCTTATTAACGGCGAATGGGATATCAGGGAAGAATTCTCAATCAATGAACTCGACGTTCAGCAGATTTTCCCGTCGGCAAACCTCCTGCCTTCTGCAAACAGTGTCCATGATGCAAGAAAGCTCCTCGACAACGATAAAAAACTTGCGTTGAAAAGCCTGAAAAAATGTTCAGAAGAGGATCTTTCCGGAAAATTTGCCCCTGCCCCATGGACAAGAACTCCCATGATACTCGGACAGCGCCTGCTTCATATGATCTATCACCTGAACCAGCACAAAACCCAGCTGTTTTACTATCTCAAACTGACAGGAAGACAGATCAACACCTGTGACCTCTATGGTATGAGCTGCAATATCTATCCCGGAATGCACATACCGAACGAGGAAAAAAACCCTTCTTCAATCTGATCAGCTCTCGATCCGGAATTTCCCCCTGCTCTTTCTGCAATCCTTTGCGCCAGACCGCGGCCTCGCTGTGGCATATATTCCTACCAAAATGCACTATACCTGCGGATACCTACATTTTCGTAAGGTAAATCCATCAACACGCCATTGCCTGTAATCCCCTATAGTGTTTAATAATAAGTCTTTAGTTATTCGCCCCTCTTTGGCACAATTATTGATAATACTACTCATGGATACTGCCTTGTTAAAAAGCGCTAAACCATAGCACCATGAATTTCGTTGAAACTCCCTTTGGTAAACTTAACGGCGTAGAATTCCATACACTGTTCTCAAACAGAAAAATGGATGGCTGCAACATTTCGGAAGCTAATATACTGCATACACCTTATGGAAATCTTGTGCCGCAATATGAAACTGAAGATATGGGACGTCGCGCCCGAAAACCGATCTATTTCCACAAAAACGGTACCCTGAAATCGGTTCCATTACAAGAGCAGACTATGATGACAACGCCTGCAGGAGAAATCCCTGCCGAGTTGATCACTTTTTACGAAAGCGGTGCTCTCAAGAGGATTTTTCCACTCGACGGAAAA
The DNA here is from genome assembly GCA_026193435.1 of Chlorobium sp. Lineage (GTDB taxonomy): Bacteria > Bacteroidota > Chlorobiia > Chlorobiales > Chlorobiaceae > Prosthecochloris. Next base: position 3,350 of record JAPHUN010000131.1, on the reverse strand, counting down.
CTCAGCGGGTTCTGGTCCTGGAAAAATGAAATGGCCCTTGCACAGGAATCAATCATAGATACTCCCGTGGCACGGATTTCAGCAAAAATCATCGCAATACAGTTCTATGAAAGCGGCGCAACCAGGAGCATTACCTTCTGGCCGGGACAAAGCGCTTCGATTACGACAGATCACGGAAAACATGAGGCAAGAACAGGTATAGCGTTTTACGAAAACGGGAAAATACGTTCCTATGAGCCTTTGAGGAAAACAACGGTACCGACCCCGATAGGAAAAATGATCGCCTATGATAACGAGCCAAACGGTATTCACGGTGACCTGAACTCTCTCCAGTTTGACAGAGAAGGTATCGTCTCGTCTCTTTCAACCATAGACAACGAGGTAGAAGTCATCTATCCTGATGGTTCAAGCCGCCTCTTTACGCCCGGAGTAAAAAATAATGTTTGCGGAGATGAGAGAAAAGTCAGCGTCCCAATGAAAATACGTTTCGAAAACAACAGAGTATTTCTGAACGAAAGCGGGCCATTTGATCGTGACAGCCACAGGTTTGTGATTAAAGAGCACAGAAAAAATACAGAAAAACCCTCTTATGCCTGTACCGGGTAACGAATTGATGAACCTGCAAGCCATCCCGTTGAGAAAGCGGCCTGCAGGTTGAAACCGCCGACCTCCCCGGTGTAATCAAGCAGTTCTCCGCAGAGAAACAGATCGCTGCACACTCTTGATTCCATGGTCCCGGGATGAATCTCCTGTAACGCGACTCCGCCCGCCGAAACCTCTCCGGCATCAAGAGGAATTGACTTCAGCCAGCCTAAGGAGAAGTCCTTCAAGGTACGCTGAAGCGACCGGCGGGCTTTTTTTGTAAGACTCCCCCACTTCTCCTGGCGGTCGATACCTGCCTGAAGCATGACATACGGCACCATCGCAGAGGGTAAGGTCTTTTGAGCCTGAAGATATTTACGGATAAACTGCGAACCATGTACTTCACCATGCCGCAGAAGCAGGACTGCAACGTCTTCAGATGCATGATCAGGGAAAAAATCAAGTATCAGCTCTCCTTTCCCATGGCTGTTGAGCAACCTGGCAGCATCTACGGAAAGCGATAGACATGCAGGGCCGGATACGCCTTTATGCGTAATCAGAACATCTCCATTCCTGGAAACAGCAGTTCCAGAGCACTGCACCCGTAAACCTGTGCCTCTCAGGGAAACCCCCACAAGCTCCTGCGGAGGAGGAGGCTTCAGATAGATCGGAGCAAGGGCGGGTGATGGTTTCACCACACTATGTCCCAACGAGATCGCAATATCCAGTCCATCGCCTGTTGTACCTGTATGTCGATAGGAAACACCGCCTGTTGCAAGAACAAGAAAGCGACAGGTATGCTCCCTGGCTTCAGAAACAACCCTGAACCCCTCTTCCAACCTCTCTGCACGGGTTACTCTCTCCCCGGTAACCAGATAAACCCCGGCATTCCGGAGCATCGACTGAAACGCATCGAGCACGTCGCGTGCATTTCGGGAAACAGGAAATACTTTTCCATCGTCACGAGCTGCTGTTTCAACTCCGCATGTGGCGAGCATCGCGCGAACATCCTCATTGGAAAATGCATGGAGGGCATGACGGAGAAACCGCTGCTCAACCTTACGCTGAAACCCTTTCTGCAAAAGATCTTTAACCGGGCCTGCATGAGTGATATTACACCTGCCTCCGCCTGAAATACGAATCTTTGCGCCGACAGAAGAATTCCTTTCCAGTATCGTGATAACGAACTGCTCGTCTCCGATTCCCTGACTGCGTGCCATTTTTCTGGCCGCGAAGGCCGCGCACATCCCCGCAGCGCCTCCGCCAATAATGAGAAGATCCGAACAGCTGTGCCCTGAGCTTCTCTCAAAACCATCTGACCGGTTATTTACCCGCCCATATCCGGCTCCACGCTTCTTACTTCTCACGTATACCTTCTCCCTCTTCCCTTTTGCCCTTTACCTTTTGCTTTTTGACTTTTACCCTTTCCCTTCCCACCCCTCACGTCCCATCACCTCTCACCTTGACCCTCATACCGTTGTCGAGATCATTGGTGGGATGAATCACAACCTCTTCTCCCTCTTCAAGACCGTCAAGCACCTCAGCGTAGTAGGCGCCTCGACGACCTATCGTTATCGGCACGATTTCCGCCCTGCTCCCGTTTATCATGAAAACATTCCACCCTTCATTACCACGAAAAATACTGCTGACCGGAACCTGAAGAATATCTTCGCCTTTCCAGAGAACTATTTTCGCCTGCACACGGTAGTTATCCCCCAGCTTTACTTCATCGTCCTCCAGATCGACAATGATATTGACACGCTTTTCCTCAATACCGAGGGCGGATATTTTTGTGAATGCAGCCGGCTCAACAGTCCTGACTTTTCCGAAAAGCACCGTCCCTCCTCCCCACTCCTCAACCTGCACCTGCATCCCGGGCTCAACCTTGACAGCATCTGCTGAAAGCACGTCGATCACCACTTCGATATTCCGGGAATCACCTATTTCGACAAGCGGAGTTCCAGCCGGAACGACCCGCTCGCTTTTTTCAAATATTCTCAACACCCTGCCGCTGTCCGGTGCCGAAATATCAATCGATGTACCGCTTTCAGACTGATTGATGGCCGATCGCGCGGCATCGAGGTCATAGCGTGCCGATTCCACATTGAGACGCGCGGCCTGATACTGTTTCTGAAGAACCTGCCACGCGGTTCGCGCATCTTCGTAGGTTTCCGAAGAGACCGCACCGTTTCGATAGAGGTTGCTGTACCTCCTGAATTTTCTTTCAGCCTGTCGAAGATCTATCTCCACCTGTCGTTCACCTGCACGCACAGCCTCAAGCAGAGCCTCAGCCGAACGTGCCCTGGCCTGTGCCTCTTCAAACTCACGTGCATTGAGCGGAGGTGAGGTTACCCGCGCCACAACGCTGTTTTTCAGCACAACCTCGCCCTCTTCAAGGCTGATACGCTCCACTCGTCCATTCACCGGAGAAGCAACGGTATAGCTGTCGCGTACCCTTGTCGAGCCTTCTCCGTCAAGGGTTACAATGAGCTCCCCCCTGAATACAGACTCCGAATCCACCTGCAACGGGGAAGGTCTCATCACGACAATCAGAATTGCAGCTACAACCAGAAACGCAATCGCGCCTATACGCTGTGTTTTTGAAATTTTCATTCTATCCGATATTTAACGCTTTTATTCCGCCTTCAGCCAAGAATCATAACTGCCTGAATAGTGACAGAGTTTTGCACTCCCTTTCACCTTGTAACTTTTCCCTTGTGCCTTTTCCCTTTTGACTTTTGCCTTTTGACTTTTGACTTTTGACTTTC
>JAPHUN010000339.1 GCA_026193435.1 Chlorobium sp. | reverse complement strand
GCATGGATGCCGGATCAAGTCCGGCATGACTTTTCGGGAGGATGGATGACGGATCAAGTCCGGCATGACTTTCAGGGAGCATGGATGCCGGATCACCCCGTGAAATAGATGTTTGGCTTTCACAGGGCGGCTTGACTTTTCAAGGATTGTGCCGCATGACTCCCCCTCCTATAAAAAAAGCCTCTTGCGGTATCCCGCAAGAGGCTTTTTGACTGTCTGACTGACCGGCGGGGTGTTACTCGCCGTCTTTAGCGTCATCGGTATTTGATTGTGAATCCAGCTCGGCGGTGGCATCCTCAATCTCTTTCTTCTCATTCGGATGAGCCTGAAGGTAGGCTTCAATCTCCTCTTTGCTCTTATCTTTGAAATATTCGAGCGCCGAGAGAATAATCCGTTTGTTTTCCTTATCGAACTCGATAACACGAAGCGGCAGTTCATCTTCAACCTTGAAGGACGCGTTGATGTCCTTAACGCCACCCTGAAGAAGATGCGATACCGGAACAAAGCCGTCAACGTCACCTGGAAGGATAACGATTACGCCTTTTTCTATGATCTGCGATATTTTTCCGGCACACTCCGCCCCGACCGCATATTTCTGTTCGAATTCATCCCACGGATCCTGGTTGATCTGCTTGTGACCAAGCGCGATTCGGCGGGCGTTGACATCAAATTTCAACACTTTCACCTCAAGGTCCTGATTCTTTTTGACCAGTTCGCTCGGGTGGCGAATCTTCTTCGTCCAGGAGAGATCTGAAATGTGCACAAGGCCATCAACTCCGGGTTCGAGTTCAACAAAAACACCGAAATCGGTAATATTGCTGACCGTACCCTTGTGCAGGGAATTCTCGATATATTTTTCGGAAAGCGCGATCCATGGGTCTTCGTTAACCCGCTTCATGGAAAGCGAAAGCTTTGTATGCTCTTTATCAACGTTGAGGATAACACATTCAACTTCCTGACCGAGAGTGACAAACTGGCTTGGATGCTTGATGTGCTGTGTCCAGCTCATTTCAGAGATGTGAACAAGACCTTCAATGCCTTTTTCTATCTCGACAAATGCGCCGTAATCCGTAATGGAAACAACGCGACCCTTCGTTTTGATGCCTACAGGGTACTTGATCTCGATATTTTCCCACGGATGAGACTCAAGCTGCTTCATACCGAGAGAGACCCTCTTTGTGTTTTCGTCAAAAGCGACAACAACAACTTTGATCGGCTGATCAAGGTCGACAACTTCTGAAGGATGGTTGATCCTGCCCCAGGTGATATCGGTAATATGAACAAGTCCGTCGAGGCCGCCAAGGTCGACAAAAATACCGAAATCGGTGATATTCTTTACTGAACCCTCGAGAATCATACCCACCTTGATATTGGCAAGCATCTCTTCGCGCTTCGCGGCGTACTCTTCTTCGAGAATAACCTTGTGACTGACAACGATATTCTGTGTCACAGGATTGATTTTTACCACTCTGAAGTCCATTGTCTGTCCTACGAGCGCATCGAAGTCACGTACAGGTTTGACATCGATCTGCGAACCCGGAAGAAATGCCTCGACTCCGGAAAGCGAAACCGTCATACCGCCCTTGACACGGTTGATTATCTTTCCGTTGATAATGGTGTCGTTCTCGATGGAATCATAGATTTTGTCCCAGATCCTCAGAACGTCCGCTTTTCTCTTGGAGAGAATAAGCTGTCCCATTTTGTCTTCGATGTTTTCGAGGTATACTTCTACCTCGTCACCGACTTGCAGCTCTTCTTCGTCCTTGAACTCAAGCTTCGAAACGATACCCTCGGATTTAAACCCGACATCAATGGTAACGTCCTTGTTCGAAATAGCGACGATAGTACCTTTAACAATTTCCTCTTCGGTAATCTCGTTAAGCGTGCTCGAATAGAGCTGCTCCATCTGGTCAAGCTCCGAAGAGTCGTAGTTTGCGAAAAACTTCACATGGTGGTTTTTAGGCCCTTTCTCAACTACCTTCTTTGGTTCGATTGTTTGCGTTTCTGACATTAATTGTTTCCTTCCTCTCTGTGATTTTTGCCTTCCGCTGCGAGAGATTTCAGCAAAAGATTTTATAGTTAGTAAATATGCAGCCGTTCAGACAGCTGTTTTTTTCATTGCAAGATCATATACCAGCGCGACCTGTTCCTCAATGGACAAACCGGACGTGTCGACTTCTACCGCGTCTTCATGTTTTTTCAGAGGCGCATGCCTTCGGGCCGCATCGTCCCGATCGCGCTTCAGAATTTCCTGTTCCAGTTCTTCAACCGACGGCAGAAGCGTACTCTCCCCTTTTTTCTGAAGGAGTTCGGCATACCTGCGTCTGGCTCTTTCAGCAGCGTCGGCTATAAGAAATATTTTCAGCTCGGCATCGGGAAAGATGACGGTGCCGATATCTCTGCCATCCATAACAACACCCCGTCTGCCTCCCATCTTTCTCTGTATCGCCTTGAGCGAATCCCGAACCGGCTTCAGTGAGCTGATAAAACTGACGTTACGCGAAACACTGTTCTCCCGGATAGCGTCAGTGACATCACAACCGTCAAGCAGAACCCGATCACCGTCAAAGACTATATCAAGCGTTTGAAGCAGAGCTTCAATCGTATCAGGGGACTTCTGCAGTTCTTCCAGCAATCCCGCCTTGAGCGCCTTGAGCGTTACAGCGCGGTACATCGCTCCGGTGTCGATGTAGGTATATCCCAGTCTCTTTGCCAGAAGCCGGGCCGTGGTGCTTTTTCCTGAAGCAGCCGGACCGTCTATAGCGATGATTATTTTGGTTTCGCAGCCGATACCTGTATTATTTTGAGTTAGCCTGCTATTCTATAAAAAAATTTTGCTTTTTGCAAATATATTGATTTCTTCAAGTGCCATGTTCAGCGTAAACAGTGCTGTATGTACAGCGAAAGACGCGCTATGCCGAACTCAGGACATGACATACAATACTGTCTCTAGCACCTCAGTTAACACTCATCCACATTTTCTATGGCTTTACGTTGCGGGATCGTCGGGTTACCCAATGTCGGTAAATCAACTCTTTTCAATGCCATAACGGCCAAACAGGCCGAAGCTGAAAATTATCCCTTCTGCACGATTGAGCCCAATGTAGGAATGGTGCTTGTTCCGGATGAAAGACTTCAAAAACTGGCTGCTATCGTCAAAACCCCGACGATCATTCCGGCCACAATCGAACTTGTGGATATCGCGGGCCTCGTGCGGGGAGCAAGTAAAGGCGAAGGTCTGGGAAACCAGTTCCTGTCGCATATCAGAGAGGTCGATACCATCGTTCACGTTGTACGCTGTTTTGACGATCCCGATGTAATCCATGTCCACGGTGCGGTGAACCCGGCTGACGATATCGCAACGATCGAAACAGAACTGATGCTGGCGGACCTCGACAGCATGGAAAAAAGGCTCGAAAAACTGAAGAAGAACGCAAGAAAAGAAAAGGAGCTCCTCCCGGCGGTCGCCCTTGCTGAAAAAATCATCTCGGGGCTTGGCCAAGGTATCCCCGCGCGCGTCCTGATGGAAACGGAAGAGGAGAAATCTCTGGGAAAACAGTTTTTCCTGCTGTCAGCCAAACCCGTTCTTTACGCTGCGAATGTCTCCGACAACGATCTGCCCGACGGCAACAGCTTCACGGCTCAGGTTGCTGAAATCGCCGAAAAGGAAGGCGAAAAAATGCTGATTATCTGTGCAAAAACCGAAGCGGAAATAGCTGAACTTCCTGAAGAGGAGCGTCCTGAATTTCTCGAAAGCCTTGGTCTTGAAATGTCAGGCCTTGATCGTATCATACAAACCGCCTATGACCTGCTCGGACTGCACACATACTTTACTGCCGGAGAAAAAGAGGTACGTGCCTGGACTATCCGAAAAGGCGCTGCCGCACCTGAAGCCGCGGCAGCGATTCATACCGATTTTGAAAAAGGGTTCATACGCGCCGAGGTAATCGCCTACACCGACATGATCACCTACGGTTCTGAACAGAAAGCCAAAGAAGCCGGCAAAATGCGCTCGGAAGGCAAGGAATACATTGTCCGGGACGGAGATGTGATTGTTTTCCGATTTAATGTATAGGGATGGGAGGACGTGGGATGTGTTATGTGCTAAGTGTTAGGTGTTAAGAGGGCTGGCTGGTTAGCCAAATAGAAATGAGTGCTGAGCAATGAGCGATGAGTGGGGGAAATAGTTCTGAGTGATGTATGCAAGATGACGAAATAGCTGGTTGGCTTAACACAAAGTTAACAGGGGAGGGCGAAAGATTTTTCGCCCCTACCAGTCTTCAGTCTTCAAATATTCAAGAGTAAATAGTCATTTGACAATAGACACTCTCCCGCTCGTCTCTCAACTCTTGTCTCTCCGGTCTCCAGTCTCCGTTTCCCCATATATTCCTCCTTCTGCCTAACACATAGCACCTAATTCCTAACACATCCCAGTCTTCCAATAGTAAATAGTCATTAGTCATTTGCGCCCCTTCACACTTCTATCAGTTCGACATCAGGAATGTCCTTGCCGAGAAAGAGTTCACAAAGCGATTTGAATTTCTGTGGAAGATCGCTTACCAGCAGATGGGGAAAGACGTGACTCTGTGATCCGTTGAGCATACCGTTGCCGGCAAGCATCTCCTTCGATTTAAGGGCAACCGCTTCTGCGGAATCAATAATACGGACTTCCTGACCGGCAATCTCCGCGATCAGCTTCTTGAGTATGGGATAGTGCGTACAGCCGAGCACAAGAGTATCGATTCCATGATCGAGAAGGGGAAGCAGATACTCACGGGCGATCATCCCTGCTGCAGGGTGATCGGTAAATCCTTCTTCCGCAAGAGGGACGAACAAGGGGCATGCCGTGGAAAAGACCTCCACTTCCGGATTGAGCGCGTTCATGGTCAGCGGATAGGCGTTTGACAAAATCGTTGCGCGTGTTCCGATAACGCCAACCCGGTTGTTGCGGGAATTCTCCACTGCCAGTTCCGCCCCGGCCTCCAGAACGCCCAGTACCGGAATGCCATGTCCCGCCCGCTTGACAACATCAAGCGCAAGTGCGGAAACCGTATTACAGGCGACAATGATCAACTTGGGCTGATACTTCATGAGAATGCCCGTATCGTCCTGCGCATATTTTCTGATAGTAACCTGTGATTTCGAGCCATAGGGAACCCTGGCGGTATCACCGAAATAGATAATGCGTTCGGACGGAAGAAGCGCCTGTATCGCTTTGACAACCGTAAGCCCGCCAATCCCCGAATCAAATATGCCGACCGGGCTTGAAGCTGAGAGTATCATGAATCGTGCTAAGTGCTATGTGCTACGTGTTACGTGTTACGTGTTACGTGTTACGTGTTACGTGTTAAGATAGTTGAAGCAGTGACTAGTGACGAGTGACGAGAAATAAACAAAATAGCTGGTTGGCTGGATAGCTGAATGGCTAAATAGCCCGAAGATTGCCAGATCGGGCGAAAGATTTTTCGCCCCTACCAGTCACCAGTCATTAGTCAGTCATCAGTCTCCAGTCAGTCTCCAGTCTTCAGTCTTCAATAGTAAATAGTCATTTGACAATAGACATTTCCCCCACTCATTGCTCATTGCTCATTGCTCATTGCTCATTGCTCATTGCTTCGAACTACGCTTTTCCCCTACCAGTAGGATATCATCCTGTTAAAGAGATCATCGACAATCTGAT
>JAPHUN010000245.1 GCA_026193435.1 Chlorobium sp. | reverse complement strand
GCGCTTTGACCGCTGTCCCGAAACCGATGGAAGCTTTCGCTACCCTTCGACCGATAATCTTGTCGAGACCTTCAAACGCTCCTCCGCAGATAAAAAGAATGTTCTTCGTATTGACATTGATCAGCTGCTGCTCAGGGTGTTTCCTGCCGCCCCTTGGAGGAACGCCGACAACAGCCCCTTCGAGTATCTTCAGAAGCGCCTGCTGCACACCTTCCCCTGAAACATCTCGGGTAATGGAAACGTTAGCCGACTTGCGGGCGATCTTGTCGATCTCGTCGACATAGATGATCCCTTTCTCGGCTCTTTCGAGATTGAAATCGGATGCCTGAAGCAGACGTGCGAGAATCGTCTCGACATCGTCGCCGACATATCCTGCCTCAGTGAGAGAGGTGGCGTCAACAATGGTAAAGGGAACTTCAAGAAGGTTGGCCAGCGTCTGCGCAAGAAGGGTTTTACCCGTTCCGGTAGGGCCTATAAGCAGAATATTGCTCTTCTCGATGACCACATCATCGTCATCCCTCACCCATTCCTGTGACTCGATACGTTTATAGTGGTTATAGACAGCTACAGACAATGATTTCCTGGCACGTTCCTGACCGATCACATATTGGCCGAGCGACTCCATAATGCTTTTCGGGTTCAGCAGGCGTGGCTGAAACGGCTGACTGACTGCTGGAGCGGTTGGCTTTATGGCGCTGATCTCCTTGCGGAGAATATCAACGGAACTCATGATACACCGGTCACAGATAAACGCTTTCGGACCTGCGACCATACTGCTCACCTCGTCACTGCCCCTTCCGCAGAAAGAACACAATACGACGTCATTGCCGCCGCCATCTTTACCTTTACCTTTCATCTTCTCTTTTCCTGTTGACATTTCGAACTCCTGTTACAAGCTGCTGATAGACCGTTTCATCAAAAACCCATTCTTGCCAGACTGTCAAGAACGTGCTGCATCACCATGGAAAGCTTTGGATGGTCTTCCTCGAAATCCCCTATCGCATCGTTCAGGCGCTCGGTCAACCCTTCCTGTTCATCCTCTATTGTGGTTTCTTCCTGAACAAGCCTGCTGATATCCTCTCTCAGGTCGGCAAGCACTTCTCCGGTACTTTCATCAACCGTATTGGTCTGCTCAAGTTCCTGATGCAGTTGCTCAAGCAACTCGCGCAATCGCTGTTTTTCCATAAATCAACCTTGTTATGTCTCTAATGAGCTATTCGTACAGAATTCAGAAATGAAGAAACACCATGAAGCGACCCTCTCGGGATGTCGTTAAGGAAGATTTGTACATCCCATCAGGTAACGATCACATTCACGCGCAACCGCTCTGCCTTCATTGATCGCCCATACGATAAGGCTCTGACCTCTCCTCGCGTCACCCGCGGCGAAAACCTTAATCATGCTGGTCCTGAAGTCGCCGTATGGAGCCTTGATATTGGAACGTTCTTCCTGTTCCACTTTCAACTGTTGTAATAACCCTTCTTCCGGTCCTAAAAATCCCATGGCGAGCAAAACCATGTCGGCCGGGATAATTTCCTCAGTTCCGGGAACCGGCCGGGGAACAAAACGCTCCTCTTTCTTCTCCCATGCCACTTTGCAGATCTCAACTCCCGTCAATCGACCGTTACCGTCACCGAGCAGTTTCTTGGTCATGATACTGTACCGTCTCGGATCTTCACCCTGAAGAGCTGCCGCTTCTTCCTGTCCGTAATCAACCTTGAGGGTTTTCGGCCATTCAGGCCAGGGATTGTCAGGCTGACGCTCCAGCGGTGGTTCAGGCATTATCTCAAGCTGCACGACGCTTTTACAGCCCTGACGAATGGATGTGGCGACACAGTCTGTGCCGGTATCTCCGCCGCCGATAACCACAACCGCCTTGTCTTTGGCGGAAACTGTCGGCGCGGACTTGCTTAAAACAGCTTTCGTGCTTGAACGGAGAAAATCCATCGCGAAGTAGACTCCCTTGTTTTTCCGTCCTTCAACATCAAGATCTCTCGGCTTTGTCGATCCGGTGCAGAGAACAACCGCATCGTTTTCAGCGAGAAGCTTTTCAGAGGAATAATCCTTACCTACCTCGGTATTGACGACAAAAGAAACACCTTCCTCTTCCATCAGATCGACGCGGCGCTGAACGACAGCCTCCTTGTCAAGCTTCATATTCGGAATACCGTACATGAGCAATCCGCCAATTCTGTCATCACGCTCATACACCGTCACCGTATGGCCTGCCTTGTTCAACTGGTCGGCACAGGCAAGTCCTGCCGGGCCTGACCCGACAACGGCAACCCGTTTACCGGAACGTTCCACCACCTGCTGCGGCTTCACCCAGCCCTGTTTAAAAGCATGTTCGATTATCGAACATTCGATATTCTTGATGGTAACGGGCGGTTCGATGATACCCAGCACACAAGACCCTTCACACGGCGCGGGGCAGACTCGCCCTGTAAATTCAGGGAAGTTGTTTGTTTTTGCAAGACGCTCATAGGCCTCGCGCCAGAAGCCTCTGTAAAGATGGTCGTTCCATTCGGGGATCAGGTTATGCACAGGACATCCTGCTGTCATACCGCTGAGCATGAAGCCCGTATGACAATAGGGTGTACCGCAATCCATGCACCGGGCTCCCTGTTCACGCAACGCCTCTTCAGGCATCTTCTTGTGAAATTCCTTCCAGTCCTTTATTCGTTCGAGCGGCAGCCTGTCTTCGGGAACCGCCCTGTTATGATCCAAAAAACCTTTTACTTTACCCATATACTTCTCTTTCTTTTAACAATAACAAGCATTGCCTGCCGACTCAGTTTCCGGAGACACGCGATGGATCGTTAATATTTTTCAGGAATGCTGCCATGACAGCATCATCTCCCGACATGCCTTCTGTCAGAACGCTCTGCATGGCCTCTGCGGCTCGCTTGAAATCATGAGGGTAGACTTTGACGAAACGGTTTTTCGCTTCCTCCCAACCTGCAAGAAGCCTGGCTGCAAGAGAACTGTTTGTGTATTCCTGATGACGCTCGATCATGCCGCGAAGTTTGGCTAACTCGTTCTCATCGTCCAATGCATAGAGCCCCACCATCTGATGGTTGCAGCGTTCCTCAAATGTCCCGTCGGCGTCATAGACATACGCCGTTCCACCGGACATACCCGCGGCAAAGTTCTTGCCTGTAGTGCCCAGAACAACAACCGTACCTCCCGTCATATACTCACAGCAGTGATCTCCCACAGCTTCCACAACAGCCTCAAGTCCGCTGTTGCGTACACAGAAACGCTCACCGGCCATGCCGCAGATGTAGGCCTCGCCGTAGATTGACCCATAAAACGCGACATTACCGATGATGATGTTCTTTTCAGGTGTAAACGTTGACTCCCTGGGAGGATAGACAATAATTTTTCCGCCGGAGAGACCTTTGCCGATATAGTCATTCGCATCCCCTTCAAGCTCAAGCGTCATGCCATTGGGAATAAACGCTCCGAAACTCTGTCCCGCTGACCCGAAGAACTTGATCTGAATAGTGTCTTCCGGAAGACCTTCTGCTCCGTGCGCTTTGGTCACCTCGTTGCCGACAATAGTACCGACAACACGATCGGTATTGTGGATCGGAAGAGTTGATTGTACTTTTTCCTTTCTTTTGATTGCAGGCTCACAGATCCTGAGCAACGTTCTCATATCAAGGCTGTCCTCTATCCCGTGATCCTGTGAAGTGGTGTTATAGAGACTTTCACCCTCTTCGCCAGGTTCGGCCTTGAAAAGTATTTTGGAAAGGTCAATCCCTTCTGCCTTCCAGTGCCGTATTGCCTTTTTCATTTCAAGTCTGTCGGTACGTCCGACAAGCTCGTTGATGGTGCGGGCACCAATTTTCGCCATATACTCACGAATCCCCTGAGCAAGAAATCTCATAAAATTCTCAACATGCTCTGGCTTTCCGGTAAAGTTTTTCCTGAGTTCAGGATTCTGCGTCGCGACACCTACCGGGCAGGAGTCTTCCTGACAGGCCCGCATCATGATACAGCCCATGACAACCAGCGCCGTGGTAGCGAACCCGAACTCCTCTGCCCCGAGAAGCGCCGCGATAACAATATCCCTGGCGGTTTTCAACTGTCCGTCAGCCTCAACAATGATCCGGCTTCTCAGGTTATTGAGCACAAGGGTCTGATGGGTTTCCGCAAGCCCCAGTTCCCATGGCATTCCTGCGTGCATGATGCTGGAAAGCGGTGAAGCGCCGGTACCGCCGTCATGACCGCTTATCAGCACTACGTCCGCATGGGCCTTTGCGACACCTGCTGCAATAGTCCCGACCCCGACCGTCGAGACAAGCTTAACATTGATCCGGGCGTTCCGGTTGGCATTTTTCAGATCATGAATCAGCTGTGCAAGGTCCTCGATCGAATAAATATCATGATGAGGCGGAGGTGAAATCAGACCCACACCCGGTGTGGAATGACGGGTTTTTGCAACCCACGGGTACACCTTGCTGCCAGGAAGCTGGCCGCCTTCACCAGGCTTGGCACCCTGAGCCATCTTGATCTGAATTTCCTGCGCGTTTGTCAGATACTCGCTGGTAACACCGAACCGGCCTGAAGCGACCTGCTTGATCGCTGACATTCTCGAGTCACCATTGTGGTCAGGCGTGAAACGTTCCGGATCCTCTCCACCTTCACCGGTATTGCTTTTTCCTCCAAGACGGTTCATGGCTATGGCCAGCGTCTCATGCGCCTCCTTGCTTATGGAACCATAGGACATCGCCCCGGTCTTAAAGCGTTTAAGAATCTCTTCAACCGGTTCAACCTCCTCTATCGGTACCGGATTCTTGCTGAACCTGATGTCCATGAGACCACGAAGCGTAAAGAGCTCGGAGCTCTGCTCATCGATAAGGCTTTCATATTTTTTAAACATCTCATAATCCCCGGTACGGCAGGCATACTGAAGAATATGGATCGCCTCGGGGCTGAAAAGATGGCCTTCGCCGTCGTGCCGCCACTTTCTCTCTCCGCCGCTCTCAAGGCCCGGATCAACATCATTTCCTGAAGAGGGATAGGCTGCTTCATGACGTTTTCTGACCTCTTCGGCAAGAACATCGATACCAATCCCCTCAATCCGGGAGGCCGTTCTGGTGAAGTAGGTGTCAACAAGCATCGAGTTGAGCCCGACAGCTTCGAAGATCTGCGCGCCGCTATAACTTTGAATGGTTGAAATCCCCATCTTCGCCATGGCCTTGACAACGCCCTTCATAATGG
>JAPHUN010000041.1 GCA_026193435.1 Chlorobium sp. | reverse complement strand
TGTCGGTCTGCAAAAATACAAACCCTTTCGGTCGTCGCTGACGTAGCGCGCAGCGAAGACAGAGAGCGTCTTGTGGAACAGACTATTCTGGAATTCGGCACCATTGACTGCCTGATCAACAATGCCGGAGTCGGGCGTTTTAAAAACTTTACTGAATTCAGCGAAGAGGATTTTGACTATACCATGTCTGTCAACACAAAAGGCACCTTTTTCCTGACCCAGAAAGTCTTTCCCGTACTGGAAAGGAAGCGCTCAGGCCATATTTTCTTCATCACCTCCATCGCCGCAGAAACAGCTTATAAAAGCTCAGCGATATACTCCATGTCAAAGTTCGCTCAGAAAGGCCTGATCGAATCCCTTCGGCTTTATGGAAGGGAGTGTAACGTCAAGATAACCAATGTCATGCCGGGAGCGGTCTGCACTCCCATGTGGGGCGAAGCGGGAGAAGCGTTAAAAAACGTGATGATGATGCCCGAAGATATTGCAGGACCCGTTGTCGACGCTTACCTGCAACCCGCGAGAACCTCCGTTGAAGAGATCGTTCTACGGCCGGTCGGAGGGGATATTAATGAATGAAGAGTGTTTGAAGAGTGTTGAGTTGTTGAACTGTTGAATTGTTGAGCTATTCAGCCATCAAGCTATTCAGCTATTCAGCTATTCAGCTATTCAGCTATCAAGCTATCTAGCTATTAAGCCATTATGAAGCTGTTCATGCAGCGTGAGAACTCAAAAAAACAGTGGAGGCGGCCAAACAACTGATTCAGCTCTTTTTACTGTTGCCTTTTGACTTCTTTGCGTTTATCTTGGCTGACACTATTTCTTTCATCGATCACAGCAAACTTCTCTGACTATGGTTATAAAAAAACGTATCGATCAGGACCTTAAGGACGCCATGAAAAGCGGCGATAAAAACAGGCTGAACACCATCCGTGCAATACGGGCTGCGCTTCTCGAAAAAGAGGTCTCTATCCGCGTTGGCGGAATAGCTGAACTTACTGAAGAACAGGAGCTGGAGGTTGTCCTGAGCCTTGCAAAAAAGCGTAAGGATTCCATGCAACAATATCAGGACGCCGGCAGGCAGGATCTGGCCGATACCGAGAAAGCGGAGCTTGCCATAATTGAGACCTATCTGCCGGCCCGGATGAGTGATGAAGAGGTTGAAGCCGCTGTCCGGGAAATCATCGGACAGGTCGGCGCGACCTCGATGAAAGACATGGGCAAGGTTATGGGCGCTGTCATGCAGAAGCTTAAAGGGAAAGCCGATGGAGGGAAGGTACAGGATTTGGTCAAATCAGTCCTCTCGTAAGAACATTTACTGTAACTATCATGCTTGATATCAATTATATCAGACAGAACCCGGAAGAAGTTGCCGGAATGCTGAAAAAACGCCGGCAGGCAGAAGACTGTAAGAGCCTTGATGAACTGCTGGAATACGACCGGGAGCGAAGGGAGCTCATCAAAGAAACCGATACGCTCAAAGCATTAAGAAATAAGGTTTCAAAAGATATAGCTGTCATCAAAAGGACAGGACAGGGTTCAGCAGAAGATCTCATCAGGGAGATGAAGGAGGTTGCCGATAAGATCGCAGGCATGGATGAAATACTGGGAAAGATCGAGAAACAGATGGAATCCATCCTTCTCTCTCTCCCAAACAAGCTTCACCCTGATGTTCCGGAAGGCTATTCAGCCGAAGAAAACCGTATCTGCAAGGGTCCTGTAGCCTTCGACCATGCGCTTGATTTCCCTCTGATGGACCACCTTGACCTTGGAAACAAACTGGGCATTCTGGACTTCGAAAGGGGTGCAAAAATCTCAGGCACCGGTTTCCCGGTCTACATCGGCAAAGGCGCACGCCTTGAGCGCGCCCTTCTGAACTTCATGCTGGACTGCCATACTGAAAATCACGGCTATACCGAAGTCTTTCCGCCCTTCATGGTAAACGAAGACTCGCTTCGGGGTACGGGACAGTGGCCGAAGTTCGCCGACCAGGTCTACTACATGAACGAGGATAACCTCTACGCTATACCGACCGCCGAAGTTCCGGTAACGAACCTCCACCGGAACGAAATGCTTAAAGACGAGGAGCTTCCCATTTCCTACGCGGCATACTCCGCATGTTTCCGGAGAGAGGCAGGAAGTTATGGGAAGGACACCCGGGGCTTCCTCAGGGTACATCAGTTCAACAAGGTTGAAATGGTGAAATTCACCCGTCCCGAAGAATCGTACGACGCACTTGAAAAGATCCTGCAGAACGCCGAAGCCATTCTCAATGCCCTCAGGATTCCTTACCGGGTGCTGCTGCTCTGTAGCGGCGATATCAGCGCCGGCGCGACAAAATGTTATGATATCGAGGTGTGGTCACCTGCTGAAAAAAAATACCTTGAAGCATCGAGCTGTTCCAACTTTGAAGATTACCAGGCACGCAGGGCAAACATCCGCTTCAAGCCTGCCGGATCTTCAAAACCAACCTACGTCCACACCCTCAACGGGTCAGGACTGGCGACATCGAGGCTGATGGTGTCGCTGCTCGAAAACTACCAGACAACCGAAGGCACGATCGTGGTTCCTGAAGTGCTGAGGAAGTATACCGGCTTCGATGTGATCGACTGAGAGTAAAAAAAACCTCTCTGCTATGCAGCCGAGCTGTCCTTGGCCGTAATCTCGTCACGAAACGCCTTAACCAGCCGACTGACCTTGTCGACCTCTATCAGAAAAGCGTCATGCCCGTATGACTCATGCAGATACTCGATAGTGGCATGAGGTATATGGCGGACAAGTTCTTCCTGTTCCTCTTTCGGATAGAGAATGTCGGAGGTAATGGAAAGTATCGCGACCGGCATGGTCAGAGACTCCAGGACACGCGCATACTCACCCCTGCCCCGGGAAAGGTCATGGGTATCCATGGCTCTGGTAAGCGCGATATAGGTGTTGGCATCAAACCGGCTGACAAGCTTCTCGCCCTGGTGCCGGAGATAGCTCTCAGCCTGAAAGGTCACCTCGTCTCTCTTCTCACGCCCGAAACGGATCTGAAAATTCTCAAAACTCCTGTAGGTACACATGGCCATCATACGGGCAGCGGCTAATCCCCTGGCAGGTGGTTTGCCGGGCTCGTACCATCCGTCGTTCCAGTCACGGTCAGCTGCGATAGCCTGTCGTTGTGCCTCACTCTGGGCGATACACCATGCAGAATGCCTCCCGGAAACACCCATCGGCATAATTGCCCTGACCCTGTCAGGAAACATGCAGCCCCACTCGAGAGCCTGCATGCCGCCCAGAGATGCTCCAACAACCAGTTTGATCTCTTCAATGCCAAGCTCGTCAAGCAGCAGCCGCTGTAACTTCACCATGTCACGGATCGTGACTGCTGGAAACTCAGGCCCGTAAGGTTTTCCGCTAAGCGGATTGCGTGAAAGAGGGCCTGTCGTTCCGTAACAGCTCCCCAGCACGTTGCTGCAGATAATAAAATCCTTTGCGGGATCAAATCCCCTACCTTCACCGAACATCCCGTCCCACCATACGTCGGCATCAGCTGCCCCGGTAAGCGCATGACAGACAAGAATAACATTGTTTCTTTCTCTGTTCAAAGATCCCCATGTCCGGTATGCAACGGAAACTTCGGGAAGCTCTCCACCCAGTTCAAGGCTGAAGGATTTACGTGAAACAAAAAAACCTGTCTTTTCTGATATTGCTTCGATATACTCCATTCCACTGTAGTCGTTTTCATTTGGTCCCCTCTATGTATTCCGCGATTCAATTGCTTCGTTGAACGGATAGAAAGGGGTTTCTGCTACCCGCCGGAGAAAGCCTGTTCAAAATCCTCCATGATATCATCGATATGCTCGATGCCGACCGAGACTCTGACCATATCGCTTTTTACTCCTGCAGCGTCCTGTTCCGCTTCGCTGAGCTGCTGATGCGTGGTCGATGCGGGATGAATTACCAGTGTCTTGGCATCACCTACATTTGCCAGATGGCTGGCCAGTTTCACGTTGTCGATAAAACTGACAGCACCTTCATATCCTTTTTTAACCCCGAAGGTCAGCACACATCCGAAACCATTTTCAAGATATCTCCTCGCGTTCCGGTGCGTAGGATGATCCGGAAGACCAGGGTAATTGACCCATGCGACGGCAGGATGATCCTGCAGCCAGAGTGCAAGCGCCATGGTGTTGTCGGCATGACGCTGAACACGGAGAGAGAGCGTCTCGAGTCCCTGAAGCAGCATGAACGAATTGAAAGGACTGATAGCCGGCCCGAAATCCCTGAGTCCTTCGACTCTCGCGCGGATAATAAAAGCAAGATCGCCGAATGAGTCGTGAAACTTCAACCCGTGGTATCCGGGTGACGGTTCCGTGAATACAGGAAACTTTCCATTGCTCCAGTCAAAAGTGCCCGAATCGACGATTACTCCGCCCATGGAGGTACCGTGCCCGCCAATCCATTTTGTCGCAGAGCTGACAACAATATCAGCGCCATGATCAATCGGTCTGCACAGGTATCCGGCACAACCAAAGGTGTTATCGACGATAAGAGGTATGTTCTTTTTATGGGCCACCGCCGCTATCGCTTCGAAATCAGGAACGTGAAAAGCAGGATTGCCGATAGATTCAAGATATATCGCTTTGGTTGTATCATCGATAAGCGATTCAAATGTGTCCGGACTGAGATCTTCAGCAAACCTGACGCTGATCCCCAGCCTTGGAAGAGAGACTTTGAACTGATTGTAGGTCCCCCCGTAAAGGAAACTGGAAGAGACGATCGAGTCTCCCGCCTGACAGATATTGGTCAACGCGATAAACTGTGCCGCGTGTCCGCTGGCCAGCGCCAGTGCGGCTTTCCCCCCTTCAAGAGCCGCCATGCGTTTTTCAAGAACATCCGTAGTGGGATTCATGAGCCTGGTATAGATGTTACCGAACTCTTTCAGGGCAAAGAGGTTGGCTCCATGCTCCGCACTATCGAAAACGTAGGACGTTGTCTGATAGATCGGTACTGCACGGGAGTTGGTGGCTGGATCGGGTTCCTGCCCCGCATGAACCTGAAGTGTCTCGAAACGATAGGCGTTCGGTGACTGACTCATAATTGTCAATAAGAGATGATTAAAGAAATCATCCTGAGGGAAAGGTAAGATGAAGAATAACCGGCGGAAGAGAGGGAAATGACATTGACACACAGCAAGCGCATATACAATCATCTTCCCCGCACTGCTTGTCCGGGTTGGAATTGGCACCAATCACTACTGACGGTTGCCAAGGCTTCTCAGGGCCACTCCCTCCACCTTTCTGGATGATAGCTTGTAAACTATATTGAAAGAACTTTTCAGTATGTGCATAATCTACAACAGAGATTATTATTTTACAAATTAACCGACCCGGCATCAACCTCACCAACCCTGTTACAGGTTCATGAAAGCAAGAGAGATCGCGCTCCTGACGCTTCAGGAAACAGATACACAAGCAAAAAAATCAGAGCAGTCCCTTCACAGACTTCTCAACAGGCACAAGCCCGACAAAAACGACAGATCTCTTGCAACCGAACTTGTTAACGGTGTCCTGCGCTACAGGCTCCGTCTTGACTTCATCATTTCCCTCTCGTATCACCATGATCTGAAGAAGGCTGCGCCGGTACTGCGAAACATTCTGCGCCTTGGGGCCTACCAGCTGCTTTTCCTTGATAAAATACCGGGATGGGCGGCAGTCGATGAATGTGTCTCATTAGCGGTTAAATACAAGGGGCGCCACATTGCGGGAATTGTCAACGGCGTTCTTCGCCGGATTGCATCTGAGAAAGGGTCGCTTGACGAAATCCTCAAAAACGAACCTCTCGGGAGAAGGTTATCTCTTGAATACTCACATCCTGAATGGCTGCTGCAACGCTGGTTGAAGCTTTACGGCAAAGA
>JAPHUN010000208.1 GCA_026193435.1 Chlorobium sp. | reverse complement strand
TTCTCAGGGGACATTTTTTCGCAAAGTGCTTATTGGCTTCGCCAAAAATGCCAGTTTGCTTCAAAAACGCCCCGGAGAAATTAAAAATGCGTGTCAGCCACGGATGGCCTTGATGCCGGGTAACTCCTTGCCTTCAATATACTCCAGCATGGCGCCACCTCCGGTGGATACATAACTCACCTTGTCAGCCAGTCCGAATTTGTTTACAGCTGCCACGGAATCCCCACCTCCGACCAGACTGAAGGCTCCCTTGGCGGTGGACCGGGCAATGGCCTCTGCTATACGTACCGTACCCTTCTGGAAATTGGGCATTTCAAAAACCCCCATGGGACCATTCCAGAGGATGGTTTTAGAGTTCATGATCACCTCACTTACCAGTTCCACCGTTTTTGGTCCGATATCCAGACCCATGTAATTGGGCTTTCCCTGATCAATGTCAGCTACTTCCGTATGTGCATCGTTGTCAAAGGCATCGGCCAGGATCTGGCATGGGTGAGACAGATCGGTAAGCGCATTTATGACAGGTATTGAAGCGTGTCTGGCAAGGGATTCGATAACCGAATGCTCATGCAGTCTTGCCACGATAGCGTCATTGTATCGCGAAAGAAGCAACGCGATGTCTTCGACCGCTTCACGTGAGTTGACGCCAATGGACTTCCCTTCAAGATTCACGGCATAACCGCCAAGTTCATGAATACCGATTTCAAAAGAAACCCTTGTCCTGAGAGAGGGTTTGTTGAAAATCATGGCCACCGTTTTGCCTTCGACAGGTCGATAGGGATGATCCCCTGTTGCTTTTCCGCGCTGTTTTTTTATGTACAGGGAGAAGTCGAACAGCTCGACGATTTTTGCTGCATTCAGGTGGGAAAAGCCGAGAAAATCCCTTTTACCGATTTGTTTTTCCAATAGAGGTCTCCAGTGATGTTGTTAGAGTTCGGGTTCCTTTTCCGTGACAAACTGAGTCCCGACACCCTGATTGGTAAAAATTTCCAGCAGAAGCGAATGTATGAGCCTGCCGTCAATAAGATGAATCTTGTTGACGCCGCCGTCAAGTGTTTTATATGCTGACAGTGCTTTCGGAATCATACCGCCTGAAATAACGCCGCTTTCTATGAGGTTAGCCGCTTCAGCCTTACAGACGCTCTTCAGGATTGTCGTTCCATGATATACCCCCGGGACATCGCTGACATAAATCAGCTTTTCAGCCTTGAGGGCTATAGCTATGGCGCTTGCGGCATCATCGGCATTGATGTTGTAGACGTTACTGTCATCATCGAATCCTATCGGGGCGATCACCGGAATAAGTCTGGCCTGGCAAAGCAGATCGAGATAGGCTGTATTGATTTCCGTTATTTCTCCTACCAGTCCGAGCTGAGGGTTGTCCCGGCAGGCAACTGCTTTGATGGTGTTCGCATCAAGGCCGCTCACGCCAACCGCTTTTCCCCCGTGTTCACTGATCAGGCGGACAATATCCTGATTGACCTTCCCGGCAAGGGTCATCTGAACGACCGAGATCATCTCGATGTCTGTAACTCTTTTGCCGTGCACGAACTGTGTTTCGATACCCATTGTTTTTGCGACACCCGTTATCGCGTCACCACCGCCGTGAACCAGAACGACATTGATTCCTACCTTTCGCAGCAGCGTTATATTCTGTGCGAACGCGCTTTTCAGCAAGGGGTCTTTCATGGCCGCCCCGCCATACTTGATGACAAACGTCTTGTCCTCAAACTGCCGGATGTAGGGAAGCGCTTCTATGAGTACCTGACCTATGGTGGAGTGCTGTTTCTGTTCTCCTCTGCCTTTCGGGAGGTGGTTGAAATCGTCCATATTTTCTCTTTGCATAGTGTGGGTTGCAATGAAACCGCTGGTATTACGTTCTGTAACTTCCGTTGATAGTAACATATTCCTTGCTGAGATCGCAGGTATACACTACTGCCTTGCCGGGACCTTTTCCAAGAGTGACAGTGATGGTGTACTCGTCGCGGCTGAGTATTTTTTTTGCCTCTTTTTCAGAAAAATCAGAGACATAACCGGGTTCGAGAATCACCAGATCGTCAAACCGTACTGATACATTTTCCGGATTGAACTCAGCTCCCGACCTACCCGCAGCGGCAATCAGTCTGCCCCAGTTGGCATCCTCTCCATGAAGAGCGGTTTTTACGAGACTTGAGTTCGCGATGGTTCGTGCAGCTTTTTGTGCATCACTTTCAGATGGAGCCCCCTCGACATGTATCGCAACAAGTTTCGTCGCTCCCTCACCATCCCTGACAATCAATCTGGCAAGAAATGTCATCAGGCTTTCGAGAGCGGAGTAGAAAATTTCCGCGTCGCGACTGCCGGGAAGAATTTCCTGAGCATCCCCGTTACCCGCAAGGATTGCCGCCATATCATTTGTACTGGTATCTCCGTCAACGGTGATGGTGTTGAAACTGTTTTTATTTGCTTTGGAGAGCATATCCTGGAGCAATGTCTGGCTGATGTTCGCGTCTGTTACCATAAACGCGAGCATGGTCGCCATGTCCGGGCATATCATTCCGGATCCTTTTGCTATGCCGCATATACGCACAACCGAGGATGAAAGCGATACATCCAGGGCAAAAAATTTAGGAAACGTGTCCGTGGTCATGATCGCTTCAGCCGCTTTGGCGCAGGAGTCTTCCAGGACTACAGCTGAAAAGGAGTCGAGCGCGCCCTTGATTTTTTCTACCGGAAGGGGCACACCGATAACACCTGTGGATGAGACAAGAACCTCATGCGGTTCAATGCCAAGGACTTCAGCTGTTTTTTCAGACATGAATCTCGCATCTCTCAGTCCCTTGTCTCCGGTTGCCGCGTTTGCATTGCCGCTGTTGCAGACAATCGCACGCATCGAAGAAGATGCGTGTGCAAGGTTTTCTTTAGACAGAAAGACCGGTGCAGCTGAACAAAGATTCCTGGTGAACACGGCAGCAGCCGAAGAAGGTTTTTCAGCGGCGATAACCATAAGGTCGCGTTTGCCGGATTTTATTCCGGCGGATGCCGTTCCCGCTGCATAGCCTTTTGGCCAGAACTTTTTGCTATCCGCGTCCCTGATGGTGACGGGCGTCGCATTTTCCGGCCATACTGTGCCGTCAGCCAGCGCTTCAATGATTGTATATGCTTTGTATAACATTATTTACAAAAATGATAGTAAGCGTTTATAGTATTCCGAGTGTTTCATCATAACCAAGCATGATATTCATATTCTGGACGGCCTGACCAGCAGCTCCCTTGACCAGATTGTCGATAGCGGTAATAATTACCGCGGTACCGTTTTCGGAGCTTTCGGCAATATGAATATCACAGAAGTTGGTATATGCAACATGCTGAACCTCCGTCATGGTATTTCTGATCCGGACAAAAGGTGCGGAACGGTAAAATTCTCTGAAATGCCCCCTAATTTGTGAAACCGTCAGGTGTTTTTCAAGCTGAATGTTCAATACCGTGTAAATACCTCTGACAAGAGGAGCAATCATTGGAGTGAACATAAAGTTAAAAGCAGGGTCCAGGGTGTCTGTATCCAGTGCCTGAAGAATTTCAGGCGTATGCTGGTGCATTCCTGCCTTGTATGCACGAACGTTTCCACTCATCTCTGAGAATGAAAGTTCAACGTTGGCTGATTTTCCGGCCCCGGAAAGTCCGGAAATAGCGGTGCAGTTGACACTGGTTACGGAGGCATCTTTTACAGGTTTTTTGACAAGCGGAGCAATCCCGAGGATAATGCTCGTGGCATAACATCCGGGGTTGCTTACCGCTTTCGCCTGCCTGATATCGTCGTGATAGAGTTCCGGCATTGCGTATGTCAGAACAGCTGCAGGGTCTTTTTCCCTGCTATAGAACTTCAGGTGCTCCGCATGGTTTTTAAGTCTGAAATCCCCCGAGAGATCT
>JAPHUN010000274.1 GCA_026193435.1 Chlorobium sp. | reverse complement strand
TATCCTCCGTTCGCGGAGAGGTACAGGACGACATTTCGCTCTATGAACTTTTCCGTGCCCTGTTTCCCTGCGGTTCCGTGACAGGTGCTCCGAAAATAAGAGCAATGCAGCTGATTCAGGAGCTTGAGCGTTCACCAAGAGGGGTCTATACCGGTGCAACAGGCTATATGCTTCCTGACAGGTCAATGTGTTTCAATGTTGCAATCAGGACAGCGATGTTGTGTGGTCATACCGGAGAATACGGAGCCGGAGGAGGTATTGTATGGGATTCGAATACCGGGGAGGAGTACAACGAGTGCAGATTGAAAGCGAAAATCCTCGAACCAGTCACGGCTGAAAATTTCGGCATTTTTGAAACCATATTGTATAACGGATCTTTGGTCTGGCTTGACGAGCATCTTTTCCGTCTCAGCGAGTCGGCAAGGTGTCTGGGCTTTTCGTGTAACCTGGAGAGGATCAGGCGCGAACTGGAACGTTTGACTGATGAAGAGCTCAGGGGGAGGGGCAGGTGTAAGGTTCGTCTAGAACTCCATCCTGAAGGTACTTTTCAGATAACTGTTGATGACCTTTCTGAGAGATCATCATCTGATCCGGTTCCTGTTTGCAGAGCAGGAGTATCCCTGCCCTCAGAGGGTCATCTCAGAATGCATAAAACCACAAGGAGAAAGCTCTACGACGAGCTGTTGCGAAAAGCAAAGAAAAGGGGTTACGATGAGCTTGTGTTCTGCAATGACAGAGGGGAGGTTGCCGAAGGGGCGATAAGCAACATCATTATCTTTTCGGACGGGCAATATGTTACACCGAGCCTTTCTTCCGGACTGCTTAACGGCATCTATCGGCAATATTTTCTTTCAACCCGCATGAATGTTCAGGAAGCGATACTCACTATGCATGATATCGAACAGGCCGATCTTCTGTTTGTCTGCAACTCATTGAGAGGGTTGAGAAGAGCGGTTCTTTTCGATGAGGTGGTGCATGAATCCTGACATCTTTTTTGCTTGATCGCCGGATTACAAGTTGGAAGGCACTCCATGGGAGGGAGGAGACTGCCTGCTCTGATAAGCTGAAAGAGGGGTTGATGAAGAGAGGGATTAGCTGTATATTTTTATTATAACCTGTTACATGAAAATGTCTTAAAATACGTTACAGCTATGCGAGACCATACGCCAAACTTTAACATGCAGGAGCTTGCAGCGGAAAACAAGGAGCTCATCGGAGAAACCGTTCGCCGTATCCTTGCGTGTCTGGCTGAGGACCGGCAGTTAACATCAGATTCACTACTCGAGTTCTGGGTTGAAGTGCCCGGGGTCAAGCGTCCAAGAGGCACCTACAGGGGAGGTTTTCTCATGCCCGACAGCTTCATTACCGTTGCTGACTATTTTCAGCCCGACACGAATGCGCTTGTTCCTGTTGATTCATTCAGTGATGCTGAAAGCGCCTGGAATGAATTGTTTGATGAGCTTTACTACCAGATAGAGATTTTTACGTCGCAAATTGATTGTTCAAAAGGCACTACTCTCGAGTTCTGGACTGGTCACCGAAGCAGGCCTGAAGGAGAGTGGATCTATGCTGTCGACTCAAAAATTGAGCTGATGTAGAAGTTGAGGAATGACAGGAAGTAAATCTATGTCGCAGCTGATACGACGCCATAAAAGAGCAGCTCAGATTGTCTTGTTCTCATAGTCACAGGCAGGCAGGATAGGACATTTCCTGCAAAGCGGTTTTCTCGCTTTGCAGGTATACCGTCCGTGCAGGACAAGATAGTGGTGAAAGTTGATTACCAGTTCTGCCGGAATGGCCGCGATAAGCGCATCTTCCGTTTCTCTTGGTTTTTCGGTTTTTACCAGCCCGATACGGTTGGCTACCCGGTGAACGTGTGTATCGACAGCCATTACAGACTGGCCGAATGCGTTGCTGAGAACGATATTTGCTGTTTTTCTTCCAACGCCTGGAAGGCTTTCAAGTTCTTCGCGTGTAGAGGGGACCTCTCCCTTATATGATTCCACAAGCATCCTGCTGGCTGCAAGAATGTTTGTAGCCTTGTTGTTATAATAATTGATTGAACGGATAATTGTTTTCAGCTCATCCAGCTCTATGCGACTCATGCTTTCCGCGTCCGGACAGCGGGAAAAAAGTTCAGCAGTTATGACGTTCACCCGTTTGTCCGTGGCTTGTGCGGCCAGAATGGTTGCGATGAGCATCTGAAAAGGGGTCGAGTAGTGCAGTTCGCTTTTCGGTGAGGGGTATTGTGTTCCGAGAGCCGCATCGATGAGCGCTATTTTTTCCTTGATTTTCATTCTCAGTGATCGTTGTTGTTCCCTGTCGGGCGACAGATGTGGCACCCTGCTCATACATCGATGTTTTCTGTCTGCAGTACCGTCCTTTCCGGAAGTATGACCCCGCTCAGCATCCCGAGATCCGGTGTGTCAGTGTAGACACAGCCTGTGTCGATAGCGATCAGTTTTTCAAGCATGATCGGTCTGGACATGGGCGTGTGACCGCAAACGAGCGTTTTTTCCCAGGTATACCTGTTGTTTTCCAGATAGGTTGAACGTAAATGAGTGCGCATCCAGCAGTAGTCTTCCGGTTTCATATAGTGCAGGTTGTCTTGTATGGTCATGTCCGGGTCGATGCCGCCGTGAGCAAAAAAAAAGTGCTCGGTTTCCAGGTGGTAGAAGCAGGAGTTTATGAATTCAATGTGTTTCTCCGGAATGTCGAAACCGCTTTTGCATCCGTATGATTCCAGCATGGCAGCGCCTCCGTTCCGGAGCCAGAGCTGTGATGTCCCTTTTTCCAGAGAGTCGAGGAACATACGCTCATGGTTTCCCATAAGAAAGAAGCAGGAATACCGTTCACGAAGAGTCATGAGGTACTCGATGACTCCCTTCGAGTTGTTTCCCCTGTCGATATAATCCCCAAGAAAAACAAGCTGGTCGGACGGCTGAAGGTTCATCAGCCCAAGAAGCCTTTGCAGGGTATGCAGGCAACCGTGAATATCACCGACAGCGATGATCCTTTTGTTTTCAGTAAGGCGACCGGCCATGGATGCTCGTCCTCTACTTTTCTGTACTGTGTTTTTCTTCTGACCGGGAAGTATTCTTGTTTGAGTTATTTATGAGTCCGCGCCCGCATTTTTTGATTTTCCCCGATGATTTGAGGTCGTTGTATGTGGCGTCAAGGATACCGTTGACAAACTTGCTGCTTTTATCGGTGCTGTTGAATTTTTTCGCGATTTCAATTGCTTCGTTAATCGACACCTTTGGCGGGATATCCTCAAAATAGAGCAGCTCCGCCAAAGCCATGCGCAAAATGTTTTTGTCGATGATGGCTATTCGGCTCATGTCCCAGTTGAAGGTATGTTTCGTTATATAGCCATCGATCTCCTCCTTATGATCCTGGATGCTCTGCAATACCTTTTTGTAAAACCGGACAGCACTGGAATCCTCGGCTATTTGCGGTGTGATAAGCCAGTCGGAAGCTGAATCCAGGTCGGTTCCTGTTAACTCGATCGTGTACAAGGCCTGTATGATTTTTTCCCGAATTCTACGGCGATAGGTTTTCATAAGAGAAGGTTCAGAGTATTATATGTTTGCAATGCACGAGACAACCTTTTGCGTATCTCCGAAGTCGTCGAATAGAGCGTCAGGCTGATGGGATTTGAGCTGTTCAGCCGAATATGTTCCTGTTGAAACCGCAATAGATCTGGCCCTGATGGTTCTGGCGCAGGTGATATCATGTTCGGTATCCCCGATAATGACCACTTTTTCCGGTGTGAACATTCTTCCGGTCAGGCTATGGGCACGTTCAACAGCAATTGCCGGTAACTTGTTTCGATGATGGGCATCATCGGCAAATGCGCCGAACGGGAAAAAGTGATTGATGGCGGGCAACTCAAGTTTATGACGTCCGGAACCTTCAAAGTTACCCGTCAGGAGGCCGAGAAGAATATCTTTTCTTTCTGAAAGCTCTCCAAGCAGTTCCGGCACACCGTTCAGGAGTTGTATGTCTTCATGACGTAAATGTTTTTTTACAAGATCGATATAGGTGTTTTTTATCGTCGTGAATTTTTCGGAAATATGTTTATCCTTAAGGCCGGCATGTTTCAGTACGTCATGAATAATAACGCTGTCCATTTTCCCTGCAAAATTATAGCTGCGTGCGTTGCCTTCAGTTCCATAGACAGCCATCAGGGCGTCGATTAATATCTGACGGTTGGTATTGCTTGCCAGCAGCAAGGTTCCATCGATGTCAAAGAGTACCAGTTTGTTATACATCGGCAGGTGTCGGGGATTCAGATCGGGTTTTTCCCAGGGTAACCGGGATGAGCCTGGAAACGCCTTCTTCTTCCATGGTTACGCCGAAAAGGGCCTGAGAAGAGGCCATGGTGTTTTTATTGTGAGTAACAATAATAAATTGGGTGTTATTCTCAAATTTTTTCAGGAGTTTAATAAACCGCTCGATATTCGCGTCATCCAGAGGCGCGTCGACCTCATCCAGAATACAGAAAGGGCTGGGCTTAACCAGATAGATGGAAAAGAGCAGGGCCAATGCGGTCAGCGCTTTTTCTCCTCCGCTCAGCTGTTCGATTGATAAAGGCTTTTTTCCTCGCGGTTTAGCTACGATTTCTATATGAGCTTCAAGAGGGTCCTCCTCCGAAGTGATGAGCAGATCCGCTTCATCTGTTTCTTCAAAAAGTTCTCTGAATATGCGCACAAAGTTGCTTCTGACAGCATTGAATGTCTCATCGAACTTTTTCAGGGCAGTTTTGTTGATTTCTTCTATTGTTGTTCTCAGTTGAGTTTCAGCCCCTATCAGGTCTTCCTTCTGTTCTGTGAGAAAGTCAAGTCGTTCCTGTTCTGTTTCATACTCTTCAAGAGCAAGTTCATTAACTGCGCCGAACCGTTCAATTCTGTTTCGGATTTCATCGAGCTGTTTTTGAGCGTTTTCCCTGTTGAAATTATCAGGAGCGTCTATGTCTATTGCGTCGATACTGCAGTTATATCGAGTTTCAACAGAAGTGAAAATACTGTCTATTGATTTTTCAATTTCTGCCGCACTGCGACGGAGTTCATCGTGAATCTGTTGTTCCACTTCATGTTTTCGTCGTAACTCTCTCAGGCTGTTTCTTTTTTCCTGATTTGCAATCTTGCATTCATTGTAACGGGTTTCCATCTCATTCAGTTTCTGCTGTTCGGCTCCTGAAGAGGCCAGACAGGCTTCCAGTTCATTCCGATGCGTTTGGATTTTCGCTGCAGTTGCAACAAGAGCGTTGTCAGTTTGCTCTATTTCTTTCTGCATTTTTTCGATTTCCCGCTCCAGCGATGATCGGTTCTGCTCACAGGACTGTATGCGGAGTCTCAACTTTTCAAGTTCCAGCACGCTGTCTTTATGTTTGTTGACATGGCGCTGGACTTTCTGTGAATGGAGGCTGAGGTTCCTTTCATTCTTTTCGAGCTCTTTTCGAGCATTCTCCAGCGATGTATGAAGCGCTGTGTTTGTTTCTTTGTGCGCCGCTATCTCCGGCAGCAGTTTCTCCAGTTCTGCTTCTGTAGTTTTTAAACGCTTTTCTGTGTTTGCGCTTTCTTTTTCCGTCCGCTCGATATCCTGCTGTTGTGATGCATGCTCGATATCCATACGGGCAAGGTTGTTGCTGATTTCTCCGATTTCCCTTTCAAGTGTAGTACGTTGTTTCTCTTTTTCCCCGAGTTTGATATTCTGAAGTTTGTTTCTGATGGACTGCAGTCTGGATTCTTCGAGTCCAAGCTCTTTTTCCAGATCGTGTTCTTCAGCACGCAGTTGATCCCGTTCAGCTTTTTTTCCCAGACGAAGGCCCTCGTTTTCTGCGGAGCTTCCGCCGAAAACGACGCCGTTTCCTCCTATTTTTTCTCCGTCAGGGGTCACGAATGTATATCCGGGATTCTCTGAAGCAAGTGTTTCTGCCGTTGAGAAGGTATCGACAAGATAACAGCCTTCAGTAAGTGCTGTTATAGCCTTGCTGAGGCTTTTCGGGAAGCTCAGAATACTGTTGATCTTTATTGTTCCGTTGATTGCAGGTGATGCGTCCATCTCAGGGGTTTTGAGCATATCAAGAACAAGAAAAGTCACTTTTCCTTTTCCTGCCTCTGCAAGAGAGCGGATTCCTGTTTTTGCCTCCGGTAGAGATGAGCATACATAGTAGCCGAGGGATTCCCCCAGGACTGCGTTGATCGCTTTGCGGTGAACATCTTCAAGCGACAGAAGGTCGGAAAGGCAGCCGTGTCCTGTTTTTCCCTGCTTGCCGTTTTCCAGCCATGAAATCCCTTCCGGAAGACCTTCATAATCATCGAGGATTGAGTTTGCCAGCAATATCCTGTTTCTCAGTTGATCACGCCGGGATCGCAATTTCAGGAGAAGCTCTTTTTTTGCCTCAAGTTGTTCGTCCAGATCCTGTTGCAGTTTTTTCAGCGATAGGAATTCTTTGTTTACTGAAGATATAACGGTTTTCTGTTTCTCGATACGTTCGTTGAGCTTCTCTCTTGCCGGCAGGGCATCGTTGATGTTTTTCAGGAGTTCATTTCTGTGCTGATCCATGCTCGCCATTGAGCTTTTCAGATGATCGATGGTGGTTTCCAGTCTTTGTCGAGTCACATGAAGGTGAGAGGCCGCTTTTTGAAGCCCGGAGATCCTTGCCCTTTCTTTTTCCACGTCATCTCTTGACTGGACGAGGGCCCTCTGCAGCGTGTTCTGCTCTTTTTTCAGGGCAAGCAGTTCGTTTTCTATGATGGAAAAGTGTTTTTCAAGCGGTTGCAGCTGGTCGGTAAGCTGTTTTTTCTCGTTTTCACGTGCGACAGCCTGCTGCTTTTTTTCGGTAATCGCTTCAGCAATGCGAGTTGTGTTATGCCGGAGATTTTTTTCCTGTTCCTGCGCCTGCAGGATGTTTTTTTCAAGAGCGTGAAGTTCCTTGTTTTTTTCGTTCAGAACTGTCTGGGCTTCTGAAAGCATTCGCTCCTGCTCAAGCTGTTCAAGTTCAGATTCCTGCAGGATACTGTCATTTGACGCGATTTTTGTTGTCAGCTCCTGAACTACTCTCTCCTGTTCCGATATGTCGGTTTTCAGGGGGTGAAGTTTGTCGACACATTCATCAAAATGTATTTTACTGAGCGTCAGGTCAAGATCTCTGAACGAGGTAGTGATTTCATGGTACTGTTTGGCTTTTCTTACCTGGGATTTCAGGTTCCTGACTTTTTTCGTGACTTCCGCAAGGACATCATCCACCCTTTCAAGGTCGCGTTTTGTGGCTTCGAGCTGTTTGAACGTCTGTTTACGGCGATGCTTGTATCTTGTTATTCCTGCCGCCTCTTCGAAAAGCTTCAGTCTTTCATCACTCTTGTTGTTGATGATTTCTTCGATCATTTTCAGCTCTATGACAGAGTAGGCATCGCTGCCCATTCCGGTATCGGCAAAGAGTTCGAGAATATCCTTGAGTCTGCAAGGCACCTGGTTGAGCAGATAGTCGCTCTCACCGTTTCGATAGACCCTTCGCGTGACGGTCACTTCCGTATATTCTGTGGGCAGGATGTTACGGGTGTTTTCAATGGTGATAGAGACCTCCGACATGCTCAGAGGTTTAAGTTTTCTCGAACCGTTGAAAATAATGCTTTCCATTTTGGAGGAACGCAGAAGAGAGGTTTTCTGCTCACCCAGAACCCATCGGATAGCATCGACAACATTGGTTTTGCCGCATCCGTTGGGGCCGACAATGGCGGTAAGGCCTTTATCGAAAGTGATTTTGACTTTATGCGCGAAGCTCTTGAAGCCAAAAAGCTCGATTTTTGAAAGATACATCTGTTCGTGTGGAGTTAGTCAGATCGTGGCAAACTGATGCATGAAATGCCAGATTGAACACCAGGAAAGCGGCCCGGTCTGCATCTATACTATCAAATTTAAGAAAAAATAAACGATTGCAGTGTATTTTCAGGAGTCCATAACCATCCGGGCGACAGCAAGTGCTTCGGCAGCTTCTTTGATGTCATGGACCCTGAGAATGTTCGCTCCATTGACGGCGGCAATGGTATTTGCCGCGATTGTTGCCGTCAGGCGATTCTCCGGAGGCGGAAGACTCTCTTCTGAGCGTTGTAGCGCTTTGCCGAGAAAAGATTTTCTTGAAAGTCCGCAGAGCAGGGGACGATCAAGGGCGTGAAACGCTCGTAACTCACTAAGTAGCGAATAATTTTCGGCTACGGTTTTGCCGAACCCGAAACCGGGGTCAAGAATGATGTTCTGCAGCCCATGCTTTTGAGCGTTATTGAGTAAGGAAAAAAGAGCGGTTGTGACCTTTGAAACGATATCCGGTGTTCCGGTATTCATGTGGTGGCTCCATTTCATGCTGTCCGGTCGTCCGGTTGTGTGCATAAGAATCACGCCCGTTTGATGATGTCTGCATACCTCTGCCATAGCCGGGTCGAAACCAAGCCCGGAAATATCGTTTACGATCTGGGCCCCCGCAAGGATAGCCTTTTCAGCGACAGCGGATTTATAGGTGTCGATGGAGATCAGAATGTCGGATTGCCTGCGAAGTTCGCGGATCACCGGGATCGTACGGCGGATTTCTTCTCCGGCATCGACTTTCTCCGCTCCCGGCCTGGTGGATTCCCCTCCTACATCAATGATATCGGCACCATCACCTATCATTGCCAGTGCTTTGCTGACGGCAATATCGATCTCATGGTGCCCATTCTTATTTTTCAATGCCCCGCCATCGAAAAAAGAATCAGGAGTGGTATT
>JAPHUN010000283.1 GCA_026193435.1 Chlorobium sp. | reverse complement strand
GACTTTTGCGCTGATCATCACCCTGATCGGTGCAGCGGTGTTTCTCTATGCGGGAGCCTATATGAAGGCGTATGCGCAAACCGGCAGGTTTTATGTCTATATCGGCATCTTTATGACCTCGATGCTGGGGCTCGTGCTGTCGGACAACATGCTTTTGATGTTTGTTTTCTGGGAACTGACAAGCATCAGCTCTTTTCTCCTGATAGGTTTCAAGCATCATAAGGCGACGTCAAGGAAATCGGCATTGCAGGCTCTCCTTGTGACGGGTGGCGGGGGACTTGCGATGCTTGCGGGGATCATACTGCTCTATCGGGTGACGGGGAGTTTCGAGATCTCTTCGTTTTATGATATGAACGATGTAATTTCCGCTCATACTCTTTACCCCGCTATCGTTGTTCTGCTCCAGATCGGATCGTTCACCAAATCGGCGCAGTTCCCTTTCCATTTCTGGCTTCCCAACGCCATGGAGGCGCCCACTCCTGTCAGTGCCTACCTGCATTCGGCAACAATGGTCAAGGCAGGCATTTACCTGATAGCAAGAATGAACCACGAGATCGGCGGCACGCCGATCTGGCAGGATACGGTACTGATAACGGGGGCATCGACCATGATCCTTACTGCTTTGCTCTCCTTCAGGCAGAGCGACCTGAAAAAACTGCTTGCCTACTCTACCCTGTCTGTGCTGGGAACTCTCGTCATGCTGCTCGGCATTGGTTCGGAGCTTGCCATCAAGGCGTTTTTTATCTACATCATCGCGCATTCGCTCTACAAGGGAACGCTGTTTCTTGTCGCGGGCACACTCGACCATGCGACCGGAACACGCGACGTGACGAAGCTTGGGGGGTTACGCAATCTGATGCCGGTGACAGCCTTTACTGCGGGGTTGGCGTCGTTTTCCATGATGGGCGTTATTCCTCTGGTCGGGTTTATCGGTAAGGAAACAGTCTATAAAGCCATTCTCGGACTGGAGTACTGGGGAGGTTTTCTCATCGTGGCAGCTTTGCTTTCCAATGCTTTTGTTGTGATGATAACGCTGCTTGTCGGTTTCAAACCCTTCTGGGGGAACATGCTTCCGACGCCGAAGCAGCCGGAAGAGGCTCCGCTCAAGATGCTTATCGGTCCTGCCCTGCTTGCGGTTCTGGGATTGCTTTTCGGGCTTTTTCCCGACTTTTTTATCGCCACTATGCTCGAACAGTCGGCACAGAGCATTTTGTCTGAAAAGCTCAGCCTGAAAATCTCGATATGGGAAGGATTCAACCTTGTGCTGCTGCTGAGCTTTGTAACGCTTTTGCTTGGCGGACTCGTCTATCTGATTCGGGGAAGGGTGGCTGACAGGATGAAGCATGTTTCGTTGCCGGCTGTCATCAAACCCTCTGCGTGGTATGATGGTGCTGTGGCCGGAATGTTGTCGTTTGCGACGTTGCAGACCCGGATTGTGCAGAATGGATACCTGCGCAACTATATCATCGTCATTCTGGTAACTGCTCTATCTCTGGCCTCATTTGCGTTCTATCAGGCGGTTGAAGAATTTGTCATTACTCCGGACTTTTCGATTACCTTTTACGAAGGTGCGCTGGCGTTCATTATTCTTGTTTCAACGTTTCTTCTGATTACCTCCAGGTCAAGACTGAAATCGATCGTTGCGCTCGGCGCGCTGGGTTTTTCCATCGGTATCATTTTCGTGATTTACGGTGCGCCCGATCTGGCTCTGACGACATTCGCGATTGAGACGCTCAATGTCATCCTGTTCGTGC
Source organism: Chlorobium sp. (assembly GCA_026193435.1). GTDB lineage: Bacteria > Bacteroidota > Chlorobiia > Chlorobiales > Chlorobiaceae > Prosthecochloris. The sequence goes on along the minus strand of JAPHUN010000283.1, from coordinate 2,345 downwards.
TGGTGCTCTACAGGCTCCCCCGTTTCCTGAAACTTTCCCGCTCGTCCAACAGGGTGAGAGATTCGCTTATCGCAACGTCTGTCGGTGTGTTCATGACTCTTACGGTACTTTTTGCCACGTCGTTCGAACTTTCGTCCGAATTGAAGCGATATTTTGCCGAAGCAAGTGTTCCCTCCGGCAAGGGCCATAATGTGGTCAATGTCATCCTTGTTGATTTCAGGGCGATCGACACGCTGGGGGAGATCACGGTGCTTGCGGTTGCCGCACTTGGCGTGTTCGCCCTGCTCAAATTGAAACCGGAAGGGAGGGAGTGATCATGTATTCCGTCATACTTTCCACGGCATCCCGTTATCTGCTGATTCTGCTGCTGATGTTCTCGGTGTTTCTCCTCCTGCGCGGGCATAACGAACCGGGAGGCGGCTTTACCGGCGGCCTTGTAGCTGCCGCCGCATATGCGCTCTACTTTATTGCCAATGGCATAGATGCGGCAAGAACCATTGTTCGTTTTGATCCGCTCAGGATCATGGCTGCCGGTCTCCTGATCGCCATAGCAAGCACCTTCCCTTCGCTTGTTGCGGGGAAGCCTTTTATGACAGGGGTCTGGATCAATACGGGAATTCCTCTGATAGGCAAGGTGGGCTCACCGCTGCTGTTCGATTTCGGCGTGTACTTCCTTGTTCTGGGCATTGCGTTGACTATCATCTTTTCACTTGCGGAGGAGGATCGGTTATGACGTTTCTGCTTGCCGTCATTATAGGCGTGCTCTATGCCGCAGGGACCTATCTCATCCTGAGGAGAAGCATGGTCAAGGTGATTTTCGGACTGATTTTCCTTGGGCATGCGGCCAACCTGATGATCTTTACCGTTGGGCGACTTACCAAGGGAGCTCCTGCGTTTGTGCCGGAAGGGATGGAGGGGTTCACGGAGCCATTCGCCGATCCGCTGCCTCAGGCATTGATACTGACTGCTATAGTGATCGGGTTCGGTGTGCAGGCATTTACGATTGTACTCTTCAAGCGTACCTATCAGACGGTGGGCACGGAGGATCTGGACAAGATGAAAAGCACTGACCAACTTCCCGGAGAAGAGCTATGAGCAGGATTATTATGTTGCCCATACTGCTTCCGCTGTGCACTGCGGTGGTCATGATTTTCTTCCGCAGGTCGTTAGTTATGCACCGCATTCTGAACGTGGCAGGGACAGCCCTCATGCTCGGCGTGTCGCTGGTTATGCTCGGCAGCGTTCAGTCAGGGGGAATTCTCTCGTTGCAGATCGGAGGCTGGGAAGCGCCTTTCGGCATTTCCCTGGTAGCCGATATGCTCTCTTCGATTATGGTGGTTGCCACTGCTCTGATCGGTTTCACCACCGCGCTCTATTCCCTTGGAACCATCGATGAAGAGAAGGAGCATTTTTTCTATCATCCTTTGCTGCAACTGTTGCTGATGGGTATCAACGGTGCGTTCCTGACGGGGGATATCTTTAACCTCTATGTCTGGTTCGAGGTGATGCTTATCTCCTCCTTTGTTCTGCTTGTTCTCGGGGGAAAGCCTGAGCAGCTTGAAGGCGCGATGAAGTATGTGACGCTGAATCTGCTTTCCTCATCGATATTCCTTGCCGCAGTCGGCATCCTCTACGGTATTGCAGGTACGCTTAATATGGCCGATCTTGCCGTCAGGATTCCCATGCTCGGCCACAAGGAGCTGCTTTCAGTGGTCGCGGTGCTCTTCATGATCACTTTCGGGATCAAGGCTGCGATCTTTCCGCTTTTCTTCTGGCTTCCAGCCTCGTATCACACACCACCTGTTGCAGTTTCTGCCATTTTTGCCGGTCTCCTGACGAAAGTGGGAGTGTATGCGATCATGCGGATGTTTACTACGGTCTTCATCCATGAGGAAGCCGCCTTGATCCATCAGTTCCTGCTTGCCTTGTCAGCGTTTACCATGGTTGTAGGAGTGCTGGGTGCAGTAGCGCAATACGATATGCGCAAGCTGCTCTCTTTTCATATTATCAGCCAGATAGGCTATATGATTTTCGCTCTGGCGATTCAGTCTTCGCTCGCCATCGCAGGAGCGCTCTTCTACATTGTTCACAATATTGTTGCCAAAACAAATCTTTTCTATATAAGCGGGCTTGTCAACCGCCTGAAAGGGTCCTGGGACCTCAGGAGGATTGGCGGGGTTTACCGTTTTTATCCGATGCTGGGGGTATTGTTTCTGGTTCCTGCTCTGGGGCTTGCCGGTATTCCTCCCCTGTCGGGGTTCTGGGCAAAGTTCGTTGTGATAAAGGCCGGACTTGATTCGGAGCACTATCTGCTGGTCGGGATAGCTCTCTTTGTCAGCATGCTG
>JAPHUN010000337.1 GCA_026193435.1 Chlorobium sp. | reverse complement strand
TGTTGAATTGTTGAATTGTTGAATTGTTTGACAGGAAAGGAAGGGCTCCGGAATGCAGCCGTGAGTTCACGAGCTTGACCTGTGCCTCGAATCTACAGCATGATCGACAATCGTTCAATTCAGGCTGTGACATGTTGATCGCATTCCATCATGAAGCGGTCCGGGAATGAGCGGGGTGTGTTTTTCACGATACTGAAAAGGAAAAAGAAAATTATTATGGCATACAAGGCAAAAATCAGGGTCACTCTCAGGCAATCGATCCTGGATGTTCAGGGAAAAGCCGTACAGCATGCGCTTGAGAATCTTGGATATGCTTCCGTTGACAAGGCAAGGATCGGCAAGTATATCGAGGTGAGGATCAATGAAGATGATGGCGCGACAGCAGAGCGTATCAGTGACGAGATCTGCCGGAAACTCCTGGCAAACCCTGTCATGGAGGATTATTCCATCGAACTGGAAAAAATCAACTAAAGAGACTGAAGGATGCAAACTGTTACCATAGGGATTGTTGTTTTTCCCGGTTCAAACTGTGATCATGATACGCAATATTCCGCAGCTTCTTTTTCAAATGTTCAAACCAGAATGTTGTGGCACAAGGAGCACGATCTGCAGGGGTGCGATATTGTTATTCTGCCAGGAGGCTTTTCATACGGGGATTATCTCAGGGCCGGATCGATAGCCAGGTTTTCGCCGATTATGCGGGAGGTCATTGCCTTTGCCGGAAAAGGCTTTCCTGTCCTGGGTATCTGTAACGGTTTTCAGGTGCTGCTCGAATGCGGACTCCTCGATGGGGCCCTGTCGAGAAACCGCGACAAGAAATTCATCTGCCGGCAGACGCATGTGAAGGTTGAAAACAACACCACCATGTTTACCTCGCGCTATGATGAAGGCGAAGTCATCACTCTTCCGGTTGCTCATGGCGAAGGAAATTATTATGCTCCTCCTGAGACGATCGACCGGCTTGAAGAAAACAGCCAGATCGTTTTCAGGTACTCTGATGCCGACGGGAAGATAACTGAAGACGCGAATCTCAATGGATCAGTCTCGTCGATTGCGGGTATTTCGAACAAGGGGGGAAACGTTCTCGGTCTTATGCCGCATCCTGAAAGAGCGAGTGACCTGTTGCTGGGCTCCTATGACGGCGCCCGAATGTTCGAGGGACTTGTCGGGCATGTTCTCGGATAGTATGATTGCAGCCCTTTGGTTTCGTATTCTGAATAGATAACTCATCGTATTACTGTGAAGCAAAAGGGTATCCGGAAGTATACACTCCTGGCATGGCTTCTCTTCGATTTCGCCAATACATCGTTCAGCGTCATCATGGTGACGTTTGTTTTTCCCCTCTATTTCAAAAATGTCATATGCGGCGGTGATCCCTCCGGTGACGCCTTGTGGGGTGCAAGTGTCAGCATATCCATGCTGATCGTCGCGCTTCTCTCGCCTGTTCTCGGCGCATCCGCCGATTTTTCCGGCAGGAAAAAACTGTATCTCTTTATCTTTACCGCGTTTGCTGTCGCGGCAACTGCGCTGCTCGGTTTTACCGGTCCCGGCTTCGCGATTCTCGCCGCTGTTTTGTTCATTATCGCAAATATCGGCTTTGAGGGAGGTTTGGTGTTTTATGACGCCTATCTGGTTGACATTGCTTCAGAGCGAAGTATCGGGAGAGTTTCAGGATATGGATTCGCAATGGGGTATCTGGGAGCCCTGACAATTCTTGTTCTGCTTTTTCCGTTGCTGCAGGGAGGCATTGTTGTCGAGAATATTCCGAACGTGACACGCAGCTTTTTTCTCGTCGCGCTGTTTTTTGCTGTTTTTGCAACTCCGTTTTTCCTTGTGACAAGGGATGAAAAGCACGCTCCGGTCACCATGGGCTATATCGGAAAATCGATACGCGAAGTCAGTTATACGATACGCCATATCATGAACTATCCTGACCTTGCCAGATTTCTGCTCGCTTTTTTCTTTTATAATGACGCCATACTGACCATTATCGCCTTTTCGTCCATTTATGCCCAGAACACGCTTGGTTTCACGACCGCTGAACTGATTGTGTTTTTCATGATTGTTCAGACAACCGCGATTGCCGGTTCAATTGTGTTCGGGGTCATTACCGACAGAATCGGCCCTAAAAGGACTATCGTTCTGACGCTCTGTATATGGTGCGTGGTTATCGTCATGGCAATTCTTACCAGGGAAAAATTTTTTTTCTACTATACGGGATTGCTTGCAGGCTTGTCGATGGGATCATCACAGGCAGCATCCCGCTCGATGATGGCAAAGCTTACGCCCAAAAAACATGTGGCTGAATTTTTCGGGTTTTATGATGGAACATTCGGCAAGGCCTCCGCAATCGCCGGGCCGGTGATTTTCGGATTTATTTCATTTCAGGCCGGCGATCAGAGAATCGCGCTGGGTTCACTGCTGCTCTTTTTCGCTGTCGGCCTCTATCTCATTCTCGGGGTTCGTTCCAGCGCTGCAATAGATGGATCAGATGCCGCTATGGCAGAGAGCGGGGATTATTCGTGAAAAACCGTTAGATTTACTGACGCAGGCAAGAATGGCGGCTCGTACTCTCAGGTGCGCGTGACGGTTGCCGGTATCTCCATATCAGGGTAAGGAGATTTCTGATTGTGGTGAAAAGTCGTTCTTCTCTTGCGCTGTAATTCCGTGCGTGGTAAAGTCATGAGTCAGGTGATATTCAGCTTACGCAGTTGCAATTGATAGCGGCATATGAAAGCTTCCGATACAGGCACAGCAGGCGTTCTCGCGGGTAAACTATCGGCTCTTTTGAGTTATCTGCGCTCTTTTCTGCCGTTTATGTGGAAGAACTTCATGCAGGACAGGGTGCTTTTAAGTGCCGGTTCTCTTGCTTTTCAGACACTTCTCTCCTTGATTCCGCTGATGGCGGTGGTGTTGTCGGTTCTCAGTGTGTCTCCCGTGTTCGAGACCTTCAAGCGCTATGTCGACGACTTTCTGTTTGAGAACTTTGTGCCGGCTTCAGGCTCGATGATTCGCGAGTATTTCTGGGAGTTTATCGGCAACACGGCAACCGTTCCAACCGTCGGGGGGATTTTTCTGCTGATTATCGCCCTGTTTCTCATTTCCACTATTGATCATACCATCAACCAGATCTGGGATGTTCGTGCTCCCAGAAAGATCCTGCAGGGATTCACGCTTTACTGGACAGTGCTGACCCTCGGCCCTATTATCATCGGCAGCGGACTGGTGGCAAGCTCGTATGTCTGGTATACGGTATTCACCGAAGGACCTTTTCTTGAGATGAGAACCCGTATACTCTCATACCTGCCGCTGGTCAACTCGTTTCTGGCTTTTTTCCTGCTCTATATGCTGGTTCCCAATCACAGGGTGCGGTTTCTTCACGCCGTTTCCGGAGCTTTTCTCGCTACATGGCTTTTTGAGCTGTCCAAACAATGGTTTTCGTTTTATGTAAAGACATTTGCAACTTTTGAGCATATTTACGGGGCGTTGTCGGTAATTCCGCTGCTTTTTTTCTGGATCTATCTGATCTGGGTTGTTGCTCTTTCGGGGGCTGAATTTGTCTACTGTCTCGGTGCTGTAAGGCAGGAGGTAAAAAATGAAAGAAAAGAATTTTCTACGCTGCATGGGCTGCGGGACGTGCTTGCGGTCATGGGGCATATATGGAAAGGCCAGCAGTGCGGTCAGTATGTCAGGTATAAAAAATACGCTCTTTCCGGGAAAGGGATTGATGCCGCGCGAGTGCGGAGTATTGTTGCTATTCTCATGGAAAACAGGCTTATTCATGTAACCGCAGATGGAGAGTTTGCGTTACATTGTGATATACATGAGGTGACGCTTTTTGATCTCTATTCGATTTTGCCGCCTGAAATACTTGTGGGGAGCGACGCGGCTGTGTCAGAAGAGCGGTATGAACAGCTCTATGAACTTGAAGCGGCTGTGGCGGCCTGTCTTCGCGAGTCCCTTGACAAACCGCTCGCTCTCTATATAAAGCAGGAAGAAGGATTACCGGAGTGACTGTCCGATCATTGAGTCGGGCAGCTTTTAGAGTACCGTGTAGTTTTTGATCTACGCATCAACAGAGGAATGCAATGAGTTATCAGGTTATCGCCCGAAAATACAGGCCAAAAAAGTTCGCCGATATAACGGCTCAGGAACATATTACCCGTACTATCCAGAACTCCCTCAGGCTGGGCAGAGTGGGGCACGGTTACATATTTTCAGGTCTCCGCGGAGTAGGAAAGACAACTGCTGCCAGAGTGTTTGCAAAAGCGGTCAACTGCAGCAGAATGATTGATGATCCGGTATATCTCAAGGAGGTGACCGAGCCTTGCGGAGAATGTGAAAGCTGCCGCGATTTTGATGAAGGAACCAGTCTCAATATTTCAGAGTTCGACGCGGCATCCAACAACAGTGTAGATGATATAAGGCAGCTCAGGGAGAATGTTCGTTACGGGCCGCAGAAAGGTCGTTTCAGGGTATACATTATCGATGAGGTGCATATGCTCTCGACGGCAGCGTTCAACGCTTTCCTGAAAACGCTCGAAGAGCCGCCGGCGCATGCTATCTTTATCTTCGCGACAACAGAGCTGCACAAGATCCCCGCGACAATCGCTTCCCGCTGTCAGCGGTTTAATTTCAAGCGGATTCCTCTTGAGGATATTGAAAAGCAGCTTCAGGGGATATGTGAAGCTGAAGATCTCGGTGTAGACAGCGAGTCCCTGCAGCTTATCGGACGCAAGGCACAGGGGTCGATGCGGGACGCTCAGAGTATTCTCGATCAGGTTATCGCATTTGCTGTCGAGCAGGATGATGAGCGGTCGATTCGCTACGAAAAGGTTGCAGAACTGCTCAACTACATCGATGATGACCATTTTTTCGCGGTCACCGATGCGGTGGCTGAGCGAGACCCTGAGAAAATGCTCGATGTCGCAAGGTTTGTTATTGATAATGGTTATGATGAGCAGGATTTCCTTGAAAAGCTTCTGGAGCATATGAGGAATTTTCTTATTGTCTTCAATCTGCGTTCAACCAGACTGGTTGAGCGGCCTGAACAGGTAAGGGCGCGCTATGAGCGCGATACTGCCCGTTTCAATCCCTCCCTCATCATGCGGATGGTGGACCTGCTTCTTCAGGCCCAGAAAGAACTCAAGTTTCAGTTTGAGTATCAGTTCCGTTTTGAACTTGTCCTGCTCAAACTCATCGAGATCGGTAACAGTGCCGGCTCTTCATCCGCTGCGACGTCCCCGGGAGGGGCGTCTGAAAAAAAGCCGGCAGTGCAGCACTGACTGCATCTTTTCCTGCATCACGGCTTGAAACCGGCTCTCGGACAGGTGTTCAACAGCAGTTGCCTGAGCCTGAAAAAAAGAGGTCTTGCGTAAAACCGTCGGAGCCTGATGTTGCACCACGCCCTTCGGCATCAGTGGATTTTTCTTCATGGCAGGACAAGTTTTCTAAATTCGCGAAAAGCGAAAAACGCCGTCATGTTCCCGCTGTTCCGGGCCGAACAGAGGAGCATTCAGCAGCCTCAACTCCTTATGAATGTGCTGCCGAAGTGCAGAAGTTCAGGGTTGAATGGAAACAGTTTCTCGATGATCTGCTGAAAAAAAATCACAAGGTCATCGTCACACATCTGCGTTTCTGTGAACTCGCGTCATTTTCTCAGGGCGTGCTTTATATGAGTTGTGCCAGAAGGTTTTCTTATGAGGAATTGCTGCACGACGCAGGACTTCTTGCGCGTGAGCTGGAGGCTTTCTACAGTCTGCCGATAAAACTGCATATCAGCTACGACGAGGAGAAAGATGCAGATACAAAGGAACAGACAATCTTTACCCTTTTCAAGGAGTTGTCTGAAAAGAATGACGTTGTGAAATTTCTTGTCAGGGAGTTTGGGGGAGAGCTCATCTATTAGCCTGAATAATTCATGAGAGTTCGAAACCCTGAATTGTAGAAATATACATTGAGCCGATCAGGTACCCGGATTCCCTCCTGAAAACCGGGCAAAAAAGCTCAAAACCAAAGACAGTCATGCCGGACTTGATCCGGCATCCATTGCAGATCCAGGCACCAAAGATGGATTCCCGTGTCAAGCACGGGAATGACAG
>JAPHUN010000069.1 GCA_026193435.1 Chlorobium sp. | reverse complement strand
TGTGAGGAGTGCGACTGCGATGATGATGTTTCTGATCTGTGTCATGGTGACTCTCCTGTTGATTAGCGTTCTACAACAGTAGCATCAACTTTCATGCCAGCACAGGAGAGAGAGAAAGAATAAAAAGAATAAAAGATTATAATAAATACACTTAACAGGTATTTTACCCCCCTGAAAACAGGCGGCAGCGCCATATATCATACCGAACAAATGAACCTTTATCGCAACAAGTGCTGCACTTTCGAGCGCTTTGGGCGCCAGGAAAGCGAGTCATCACCTGAGCGAAGGGCTCTTGCTGAATCCGGAGCTATCTGACGGCGGGGATCACCGCGATCCTGCTTAACCGCGATACAACAGGGCCTCACAGGATAACCAAACACTGTATATTTCTCCGGTTTGTTATATTCAATGTTTTACGTACTTACTGGCTTGCAGCAATAACCTGTACAAAAGCGGGCCGTTTCCTTGCAATGACCCAATGGGTTGTCGGGAAAAAACGGTTTCAACACTACTACCTGAAAACAACTATGAGCAATGCAGATAAACGGGTGCAGAGCGCAGCTCAGTCTCCTGAGAAAGTCATGAACAAGCTTGTCTCGCTTGCAAAGCGACGAGGGTTCATTTATCCCTCTTCGGAGATCTACGGAGGGCTCTCCTCCTGCTTCGACTACGGTCCGCTCGGCAGCGAGATGAAAAAAAATATCAAGGACCTCTGGTGGATATCGATGACAAGAAAACACCAGAACATCGTGGGCATAGACGCTTCGATCATGATGAACCCGACGGTCTGGGAGGCTTCAGGCCATGTTTCGAGCTTTAACGACCCGATGATCGACGACAAGACAACCAAGCGCCGTTACCGTGCCGACCACCTTATAGAAAACCACATCGAGAAGCTTCGCCGCGACGGCAAGGAAGAAGAGGCGCACAGGGTAAGTACCTACTATGAAAGCGCTTCTGAAGCAGAAGACCAGAACCGGGCATTCTACGATATTATCATTGCAGAGGAGATCAAGGCTCCCGACACCGGTTCAGCAGACTGGACAGAAGTACGCCAGTTTAACCTGATGTTCCAATGCAATATGGGCGCGCTTGCCGAATCATCCGGCAAAGTCTATCTGAGACCGGAAACCGCTCAGGGAATCTTCGTGAACTTCCATAACGTTCGCGAATCCAGCCGCATGAAAGTGCCTTTCGGCATAGCGCAGATAGGCAAGGCATTCCGCAACGAGATCGTGAAAGGCAACTTCATCTTCCGCATGGTTGAATTCGAACAGATGGAAATGCAGTATTTCGTCAAACCCGGCACCCAGGTGGAAAGCTTCGAGTCCTGGCGTGAAGAACGGTTCAACTGGTATATCGACAGGCTGGGCATCACTCCTGAAAAGCTGCACTGGTATAAACACGACAAGCTGGCCCATTACGCCGATCTGGCGTATGACATCAAGTTCGAGTTCCCGTTCGGAATCGAAGAGATCGAGGGCATCCACTCACGAACCGATTTCGATCTGAAACAGCATCAGGAATTTTCAGGCAAGAACATGGAATATATCGATCAGACAACCAATGAACGGTACATCCCCTATGTGGTCGAAACCTCGGCAGGCAGCGACCGGCTGTTCCTGGCTCTGCTCTGCGACTCCTACACAGAAGATGTCATAGACGGCGAACAACGCGTCATGATGAGATTCGCGCCGAAAATCGCCCCGGTAAAGGCAGCGATACTGCCACTGATGAAGAAAGGGGAAATGGGAGAAAAAGCCGCAAAACTCCGGGATGAGCTGGCCGCTGACTTCATGGTACAGTACGACGATGCCGGTTCAATCGGAAAACGTTACCGTCGGCAGGACGAGATCGGAACGCCTTTCTGCTTCACGGTCGATCACGATTCAATAGAAGATCACTCCGTTACAGTACGGTATCGTGATACAGCAAAGCAGGAGAGAATCGAAATCTCGAAAGTAAAGGAATTTCTTGGAGCAAAACTTGTTTAAGTTCGCAGTACTTGTTTCCCTGATAGAAAGGAATTTTCGGTTCCGACCTGAGAGTATGCTATGATCTATTCCTTTGACAATAACGAACAACCGGTCTAACAATGCGTTTTGATGTCGCAGTAATCGGCGGAGGCCCTTCAGGCGCTGTCGCCGCAGCCGAACTGGCAAAGGCGGGAATTTCCACCGTCCTCATTGAACGGAACCTTGAAAACGTAAAACCGTGCGGAGGGGCTATTCCGCTCGGCCTTATTGAAGAGTTCCGGATCCCGGAAGCACTGGTAGAGAAAAAGCTTTCCCGAATGAGCGTTCGATCTCCAGCGGGAAGAATGATCTTCATGGAAATGCCGAACGGCTATGTCGGTATGGTCAGGCGGGAGCGTTTTGACAGCTACCTGCGCGATCGGGCAAAACGGCATGGCTCGGAAGTCATCGAAGCTCGCATGAAGGAGATCAGGCGGAGTGGCGACGTCTATACCATAACCCTGTCCAAAGAGCATCCTCCGGTTGAAGCTACCTATATCATCGGAGCGGACGGAGCAAACTCCAGAACCGCAGAGGTTCTCGGCTTTCCTCAAAACGAGCTGCAGGTCATCGCCATGCAGCAGCGTTTCCACTATTCCGACACCCTGAAACCCTACGAGGATCTGGTTGAAATCTGGTTTGACGGTGACGTATCGCCGGATTTCTATGGCTGGATATTTCCAAAAACAGATCATATCGCCATCGGAACAGGCACCGAATTTCGCAAACACAACCTGAGGGAACTTCAGGATCGTTTCGTGCAAAAGATAGGGATTTCAGAAAAGCCCTATCTTGACGAGGCTGCCAAGATCCCGATGAAACCCAGAAAATCCTTTACTCAGGACAATGCTATTCTGGTAGGCGATGCCGCGGGGCTTGTCACCCCTGCAAATGGAGAAGGAATATTCTTTGCCATGCGCTCCGGAAAACTCGGTGCAGAGGCAATGATTGATCGGATACGAAACAACAAGCCGCTGAAAATCTACGAGAAAACCTTCAGAAAACTCTATGCACCCATCTTCTTCGGGCTGCAGACGCTCCAGTCGGTCTATTACAAAAACGACCGGCTCAGAGAAAGCTTTGTAGCCATTTGTGAGGACAGGGATGTTCAGAGAATCACCTTTGACTCCTATCTCTATAAGAAAATGGTACCCGCTCCCTGGAGCGTACAGATGAAAATATTTATGAAAAACATCTACCACCTGGCAAAGGGATCATAAATGCTGTTATCTCTCCCTAACTGGCTGATTCATATCTCTTCATCTCTTGAATGGGGGATAGCGTCCCTCATGATGTACCGCTACGGGACGATGATCGGCAGGAAAGATGTTCAACGTTTCGGCCTTTTCATGATCCCGCACTGGATCGGGAGCTGGTTTGTTCTTGCCTACCATGTGAGAGGTGATCAGGTTCCCGTACTACTTGACCTTTCGGAAACCGTAAACCTGTTCGGGAGTATGGCGCTGCTCTACGCGTCCCTCAATATCCTTAAGACGACCGGCAGAAAGGGAAGCGCCAAGATCCTGGCGGCAGCGGGTATTTTTCTTATATCAGGAAGACCGCAATCCTATATGGGTGAAGATATTTTCGATCTGATCCTGCAGCTCTCCAGCCTGGTGTACCTGAGCTTTCTTGTTTCTCTCACCTTTATCCGGAAACGGGACCCGGAGGTTTTTTCCCGCATGACCATTGCCGGGTTCTGGTTTGTTGTGGTGTTCATCAGCGTAACGGTGTCACTGATGTATGTCTCGACGGAAATCAGGGGATTTGCAACGCTCTCTCATGACGACCTCTTGCACGGCGGCGCGGAAAGCCTGCTGACCATCAGCAACATGATGATCATTATCGGTATCCATCGTCAGATTAAACGTTTTGAAAAAAGGCAGATAGAATCGTCGTCTATGGGCTGAGCAACGTGCTGTACCTGCCCGGGTCCTGCAAAACTTCCAACGCTTTTTTAACGACAGGATCATCCTCTATTCGGCTTCGTAGAGCAGCGTCCTCATCGTAATGACGCAGGACTTCCTGCTCAAGAGCAAGAGCGACCTGTTTCGATTCGCTTGATTTCTGCTTACCGGCAAGAAGTTTCAGCTCCTTTCCAAGAGATGTGACGAGCGAATCGACCTCTGGATGAGCCTCTTTATGATTCCCGGCAAGGGATTGCCTGACTTCCTCAAGAAGCTCTTCCGGTTCGGATTTGTAGATGAACGACTCCCTTTCGAGAAAACCGGCAAAATCGCGCATCAACGATTTTCTGTCAATGCCGGCCGGCGGGATTCGATCATGTGATGCCCTGTATGTATTGGCGAAGCGGAAAAGCATTCCGTCCTTGTGCAGAGAGGCCTCATAGCTGCCGGGAATATATCCGTCAAGCCTGATGTCGGGAAGAATACCTCCTCCTCCATAAACCTTACGCTTGTTACGGGTATAAAACACCATACCGTCTGCCTGCTTTTCTTCGCGCTCAAGAACCTTGCGGGGGCCTCCTGTCCAGTCATGCTCCTTCTGGATCAGACGACCGGAAGGCGTATAGTACTTGGACGTTGTCATCTTCAACTTAGAGTCATAGGGAAGTGTGATTACTGACTGAACAAGCCCTTTGCCGAACGAACGATCTCCTACAATCACTCCTCGATCAAGCTCCTGTATTGCCCCTGCAACAATCTCGGCGGCTGACGCGCTGTTTTTATTGATCAGTATGGCCAGAGGCAGCTTTTCGACGACAGGAGCATGCTTTGTCTTGTAGCTGATTCTGCTTTCAGGATCACGACCCATGGTAGAAACGACCTGACTGCCCTTGCCGACAAAAAGCCCGCTGACATCGACTGCGGCCTCAAGCAACCCTCCCGGATTGTTCCGTAGATCCAGAATCACCCCGGCCATGGGGCGTTTCCTGATTCTCGATGCAGCATCCAGTTCATTGATCGCCCTCTTGAGCTCATCCGGACTCCTGTTCCCGAATGAGTCCATCACGAAATATCCGATCTCTCCAAGCAGTCCCGAATAGCGTATGCTGTTAACCCTGACTTCGCGACGGGTAATCCTTGCTCGAAGCCGGCTCTTCTTCCCGTACCTTTCAACAGTGAGAACGACCTCGCTTCCGGCTGGCCCCTTGATGAAACTCTTCACCTCATCAAGATCTTTTCCCTTAACGATATGCCGGTCAACCTTCTCGATACGATCGCCGACACGAAGTCCGGCTTTTGCCGCCGGAGACCCGTCGAAAACCGAAAGGACATAGACCTCCCCGGCAATTTCCGATATCCTGACACCGATACCGGCATAGTGTCCGCTTGTCAACTCGCCGAGTTCATCCGACTCTTTTTCGTCAAGAAAAACCGTATAGGGATCAAGCGTTTCAAGCATACCGTCTATACCGGCATACATGAACTCCGCTGTGTCTATACTATCAACATAATTTTCAGAAACGTCCCGGTAAACCTCACCGAGCAACTCAATGTTTTTTGCGATGTAAAAAGACTCGCTCTCACGGCTTTCCGCCGTTTTCAGAACCGTTCCCGAAAAGAAGAGAAGAGAAAGAAAAACCCGCATCACCATGCTACCGATACCGCTTGTCGAATAACGTTTCATACCTGGCTTCTTTGCTCGTTCCGGAAAAAAAAGAGTTCGATCATCGCAACGCGCTTTCCAGCGCCGTCCCACTATCCGTTTTTTCATCCCTGTACTTGACGATCAAGGGAGTATAGATTGACAGGCCGTGCTCTGCGGCGAAGTCCCCCTGTATCTTTCGGGAACCGGCAACGACAACCGCTCCTTCAGGAATCGTAAGAGGGGCTTCTGGGGTTTTTCTGATAATTCTGTTGTTTGCCAGATCATAGACAGGCGTAGAACCGTTGAGAATGACGCCTGTACCGATCACCGCTCGCGAACGGACGATCGTGCCTTCGTAAATACCGCAGTTCCCCCCGACCATGACATCATCTTCAATGATTACCGGAACAGCTCCTATCGGTTCAAGAACACCGCCGATCTGTACCGCGGCAGAAAGATGAACGTTTCGGCCCACCTGTGCGCAGCTGCCTACAAGTGCGTGTGAATCAATCATGCTGCCCGCATCGACATATGCACCGACATTGACGTATGCCGGGGGCATCATAACCACTGAAGAAGCCAGATAGGCGCCATCCCTCACTGAAGAACCTCCGGGAACAATACGGATACCGTCTTCCTTTACAAAGCGCCTGACAGGATAGGTATCCTTGTCAACAAATGTCCAGTCATTGCCTTCAGGAAAAGAGATCGAACTCTCGCTAAGTATTCCAAGCCTCATCCCCAGGAGAATGCCCTGCTTTACCCAGGCGTTGACCTGCCAGGTACCATCTCTTTTCTCCGCCGCTCTTGCCTCGCCACTGTTCAAAAGCACTTTAAAGGCGCTGAAAACATCTCGCGCGTCATTGTGTTTCTGTAATTCTGTAGCAGACAGAGCCGCCAGTTCTTCTATACGTGTTCTTACTTCTTCAAGCTGCATTGCTGGTTTTTACTGGTTACTGTAATAAAAGTTAGCGTTATAGTATCGTTTCAAGTCTTGCGCCTTACCACAAAAAAACATGCCCCCGTGCAATAAATAGTACACAGTGGTGAAATAGCTTCCGGTATTCCTCATTCAGAGATCACCGTACTCTGCAGTCAGATCCGCGCTGTTTTTCCGGGCATAGAACCTGAAGTCATCGCTCCTCAGGCTCTCGTCCTGTTTCACCCTGACAAAAAGCAGATGCTGGAGAAACCATTTCATCTCAATATTCCTGTCTGTATCCCGCAAAGGCTCTGCGACAGTCGGGCTTACATACAGGTCAAGCTGCTGAAACACCATTTTCTTCTGGAGAGCATATTTCCTGAGCCAACGCTCAATCTGATTGATGGTCGTACAACGCGCCTGCACGATCCCTGAACCGCCGCAAGCCGGACACTGATCACCCATACGCTGCATGAGGCTGGGGCGAATCCTTTCCCTGGTGATCTGCATTATCCCGAAATCCGACATTGGCAGAATGTTTGACTTCGCCCTGTCCTGTCGCAATTCGTTTTTCATCGAGTCATAGACCTTCTTGGAGTTTTTCGGATCGAGCATATCGATAAAGTCAACCACGATTATTCCTCCGATATCCCTCAGCCTGAGCTGACGGACCACCTCTCGAGAAGCTTCAAGGTTGGTTTTCAGAGAGTTCTCCTCCTGCTCCTTCTTTGCCGCATAGCGTCCGCTGTTCACATCGACCACAACCATGGCCTCAGTATGCTCTATAATGATGTAGCCTCCGGACTTGAGCCACACCTTTCTCGAAAAGATGGATTCAACATCCTTTGCGATTCCGTATCCCTCAAAAAGAGGAAGCTTGCCCTGATAGAAAAAAACGTTCTTTTCCATCTCGGGAGCCGCCCATTGAATATAGTTCAGCGTCTCCTTGTGAATACTCTGTGAGTTAGCCACCAGTTCTGTAACATCAGTCGTCAGGGAATCGCGCAGCACGCTTGAAATAATGGTATCTTCCTTGAAAATCAGCTGTGGAGGTTTGGCGTCCTTCAGTTTTTCCTCAATCTGCTCCCACTTGACAAGCAGCTTTTCAAGATCCTTTTTCAGCAGCTCCTCCTCCTGAAGTTCCGCAACAGTCCTGATGATCGCGCCAAAACCATCCGGCAGCATCGATCGAACAAGTTTTTTAAGCCTTGAGCGCTCCTTGCGTGAGACAACTCGACGGGAAACCGCAATCTGGCCGCCTCCGAAGGGAAGCAACACCATAAAACGTCCTGCTATTGTGATATCGGAAGTCAACCGAGACCCCTTGTTGCTGATAGGCTCTTTGATCACCTGAACGAGAATAGAGTCATTGGTCTTTAACTTCCCGGCAATCATCTGGGTGTAAGACTGCCTCCCGTCCCCGTCTTTTCCAGCACCGGCGCCGTTGCCCTTGCTTCTGCTTCCCCCGTTTTTCTGACCGTTTCCCGCAGGCGAAGGCTTCCGGGTATCATCCTTCTGCTCCTGCTGCGTTTTTATCCCCGCTTTCCCTTCTTCATCGGCATCACCATTGCCGTTCTCGTTCTCATCCTCGTCATCATCATCCTCAATAAGCGCTCGATAATCCTCGGTTGTGGTTCCGACATCGGAAAAATGCAGAAATCCGTCCGACTTCTGTCCTATATCGACAAACGCCGCCTTGAGCCCTTCAACCACCTTGTGCACCCTTCCGAGATATATATCGCCTATGCTGCGGAGACTGTCCGGACGTTCGATCACGAGCTCCGCCAGACGGCCCTCTTCTACCAGAGCCACCTGAATCTCGTCGCCGGACTTGTTCATCAGCAACTGCTTTTTCACAGTCTTCTTCATTACAAAACCTCAAATTCTAAAATGTTATCACCTGTTTCACGTCATCCTTTGTTATGAAATGTAACCTGTATTATTTAACATTTTTGTCAAAAGGACAAATTTTCGTCTTTTTTCCTTGCAAACAACGCCGAGCCAACACTAAACGAACGAACCATTGCTACTGTCAACCGAAGACTATGAGGAAAAATTCTGGCCTGAACACAAAAGCGTCTGCGGCATAGACGAGGCGGGCAGGGGACCTCTTGCCGGTCCGGTCGTTGCCGCCGCTGTTATGTTCCCCCGCTATTTCAAGCCCGAAGGCGTGCTGACCGGACTGAACGATTCCAAAAGTCTCCGCCCGAAACAGCGATCGGCATTGGCTGAAGCGATACAAAGCGCTGCTGAATGCTTCAGCATATCGATTATAGACCATACCACTATCGACAGGGTGAACATTTTCAACGCAACCATGCTCGCGATGAACGCTGCTGCAGAAAAGCTCGAGCAGTTGCCGGACCTTTTGCTGATTGACGGCAACCGTTTTGTCCCGAGCCTTCCCGTGCCTTACCTGACCATTGTCAAAGGGGACGCAAAGGTTGTTTCCATCGCCGCAGCCTCCATTCTTGCCAAGACCTGTCGCGACAGAATAATGAATGAATACCACCGCGAATATCCTGAATACGGCTTTGCGCAACATTTTGGTTACCCGACACAAGCGCATATAGCAGCCATTGCCAGATATGGGCGCTGTCCTGTTCACAGAACAAGCTTCAGGGTAAAACAACTCGGCGAAAAGTAAACGGAGCTGAATCATGTCGTTTATTCCCCACGACCTCGGACGCCAGGGAGAACTTACAGCCGTCGCCTTCCTCATAGAAAAAGGGTACCGGATTCTCCAGAGAAACTACCGTCACCGCCGCAACGAGATAGACATCATCGCCCTGGACAGGCGCACACTCTGCTTCATTGAAGTCAAAACAAGATCCTCGGCATCAAAAGGCCATCCGCTTGAAGCCGTCACCCCTGAAAAACAAAAAGAAATAATCAGGGCGGCAACCGCATATCTTAGCGCATACCCTCCCCCCGAACCCGACTGCAGATTTGATGTTATCGCAATTATCGCGCACGACTTCACGAATGGCAGATTAAGAGAGTTCAAACTGGAACATATCACCAACGCCTTTATGACCTAACCACACTATTCACCCAATGAAATCAGAACATCAATTTCGGCGGGTGCATGAAGTCTATAGTTCTTCCGTGCCCTTATTTTTCCTTCCACCTGTCATCGATTCATTACTGCCCGAACCCCTTGCTTCCGTGGGATATGAGGCTATTTTTTGCTATCTTGAAAAACAAAATATTGACAAGATTTGAACCTGATTTTACCGCTATACAACACTATGTCAGAGATCCAGAAAAACACCTCGCCTCAGGCCTACGAGGCCACAAATATTCAGATACTTGACGGCATAGAGCACGTTCGAAAACGCCCGGCGATGTATATAGGCGACCTTCATTCAAGAGGGCTACACCATCTTATTTATGAAATCGTCGACAACTCTATTGATGAAACTCTGGCAGGATACAACGAATCCATCGAGCTTTCATTGAATCCTGACGGCTCTGTGACCGTCACGGATAACGGCAGGGGAATACCGGTCGACATACATCCACAGAAGAAAAAATCAGCTCTTGAACTGGTTATGACTCTCATCGGCGCGGGCGGTAAATTCGATAAGGGGGCGTATAAGGTTTCCGGGGGACTGCACGGTGTCGGAGCCTCTGTAGTAAACGCTCTTTCCGAATGGTGTGAAGTTGAAGTCTACCGGGACGGGAAAATCTGGTTTCAGCGATATCACAAAGGGATCCCCCAACGCGATGTGGAGGTTATCGGCGA
>JAPHUN010000269.1 GCA_026193435.1 Chlorobium sp. | reverse complement strand
TCTTCTGATCATGGCAGTTGGTGTCATGCCGCAGCTTGAGCAATTCAGGCCCTATGATCAGATAAGAGAAGCGATAAAAAGCATACCTTCCCTCAGCAGTGACCTGCCGATCTTTCTTCAGGATGGACAATTGCATAATCTGCCGTACTACGCGGAAAGAAAAATGATCTATGACGCAGATCCGGCAGCCGTTCAACAACGGAAAGGTCCGGTTCTCGGACTACTGCGAAGCAAGGATATTGTACCGGAAAATGAAAAAAACATCATCTGGACCGGCAGGATCTATCGTAAAAGAAGCAGTGAATCGAGGCTTCTGATATATATTGAAAGCCATCTCCTTGCGAGAAAGGGTGATTTCAGCGGTTATACATCATATTCTCTCTTCTATAAAGAATGATCGCGGGATGGGGAACCCGTCTTCCGGTATCTGCAAGAAGCGGACAGGAGGAGATAACCTGAATCAACGCGAAGAAGCAATGACAAAAAAACAGTCTGCTCTCCTCTCTGCCATGACCGCTGCGGCATGCATACCGATAGGATATTTCCTGGTGGATATACCGGTGACAGAGTACTTCCATTCACTCAGGGAGCGTTCGTTCATGGAGCCTCTGCGCTTGATCACCTCGATGGGAGAATCGCAATGGTATCTTGTTGCCGGGCTTTGCCTGTGGATAGTGTTCCGAAAAAGATCTGACCGTCCTGCTTACGGGGGGATGCTTCTTTTTTCTTCTGTCGCGCTATCCGGTATTGCTGCGAACCTTTTTAAAACCCTTCTCGGCAGGGCCCGGCCGCACCTCTATTTCAAGGAAGGCGTCTACGGCTTCGATTTTTTTCATATCGATTACTCCTGGCTTTCATTCCCGTCGGGACATGCCGCAACCGCTCTCGGAGCAGCTTCCGCACTCGCGCTGCTTTTCCCTGGATATCGAGCGGCGTTCTATAGTGCGGGTCTTGTCATAGCCACAAGCCGGATTGTGCTCAACGAGCACTACCCGAGCGATGTTATCGCAGGCTCTCTTCTCGGGTACTATACAACGGTGTATCTCTACCATCGATTCTTCAGGGAGAAGATGCATGGATAATACCGGTAACATAAAATCCGTCACGTGGCACTATGTTCTGCTCGCCTTGTTGATCTTCATCAGTTTTTTTGTCGGACTGGGTTCAACACCACTGTTTGACGTCGATGAAGGCGCTTTCAGTGAAGCGACAAGAGAAATGCTTCAAAGCGGCAATTACCTCACGACCTATCTGAACGGTGTACCCCGTTTTGATAAACCGATACTGATCTACTGGATGCAGGCATTGAGCGTCACCTTCTTCGGATTGAACGAATTCGCGCTTCGTCTTCCATCCGCTCTCGCCTCCACCCTTTGGGCTATACTTCTTTACCGTTTCTGTGTCGTCCTCTTCGACCGCCGAACAGCATTCATCAGTACCGCCCTTCTCGTACTCTCCCTCCAGGTCACCATCATCGGTAAAGCGGCCATAGCCGACGCACTCCTGAACTGCACCCTTGCAGCCAGCATGTTCGCGATTTTTCTTTACCACAGAGAACGCCGACGACAGTACATTCTGCTTGCATTTACGGCGATCGGTCTCGGCACGCTCACAAAAGGCCCTGTCGCCATCCTTATTCCTTTTTCGGTCTCCTTTCTTTTTTATCTCTCTCGAGGGGAACTTCGGGACTGGATCAGAGCAGTGTTCAACCCTTCGGGAATGCTTATATTTGCCCTTATTGTCCTGCCATGGTATACTCTGGAATATCTCGATCAGGGAATAGCTTTCATTAACGGGTTCTTTCTCAACCATAACATCAGCAGGTTCAGAACACCCCTGGAACAACACGGCGGGTCGCTCTGGTATTACATCCCCGTTCTGCTTCTGGGCCTTTCACCTTCGACCTTCCTCGTGATTCCGGTCTTGAGAAAACTGCGCACGCTCCTCGACGACCGTATCAACCGCTTCCTCTTGATATGGTTCGGTTTTGTTTTTCTCTTTTTCTCACTATCCGGCACAAAACTGCCCCATTACATCATCTACGGGTACACGCCGTTGTTTGTGCTTATGGCTCGGCTCATGCCTTCACTTCGTCATGCCTTTCCGGCAAACATCTTGCCTGCGACGATCCTTCTGCTGCTCGCCCCTGCCCCTGTGATCATCCGTCAGATCAGCGGAGAGATAAGCGACCCTTATATCAACGCGCTCCTTGATAGCGGCACCGCCCTGATGGCAGCGTCCGGGCACACCCTCATCCTGTCACTTGCCGCAGCTGCCATCATCGGTGTTTCTCTTCTCCCGAATCTGTCGGTCCTGACACGCTTTTTGACGGGAGGGGTCATTTTCTGCCTGACCATCAATCTCCATATCATGCCCCTGGCCGGAAAGATCATGCAGGAACCGATAAAGGAGGCCGCGCTAATCGCAAAAGAGCGCGAGTACAAAATCGTCATGTGGAAAATCAATAACCCCTCTTTTTTAGTATATTCAGAGTCCCTGACGGAAAGACGAAAACCGGAGCCCGGAGAGATTGTCCTGACAAGCGTCACGCACCTCAGAGAACTTAAGGAACCGATCGTCATCTATGAAAAAAACGGTATTGTCTTAGCGAAACTCAGCAACCCTGCCAACCGGAACGAAACACGGTAAGGGTAATAAAGCCAACTGTATGGAACTTTCGGTTGTCATACCGGTAATGAACGAGGAAGAAAGCATCAAACCGCTTTTCGAAGCCCTCAAGGACTCATTGTCGGGTATTGAACACGAGATCATCATTGTCGACGACGGTTCGACCGACGCCACGGTATCAATCACAAAACAGTATGCGCCTGACAACACCAAAATCCTGGTCTTCAACAAAAACTACGGACAGACCACAGCTCTTGCGGCTGGGATAGACCATGCCCGGGGTGAGTTGATAGCGACCATGGACGGCGATCTTCAGAACGATCCTTCTGATATTCCCGCCATGATAGCCTTCCTTGTCGAAAACGATCTCGATGTTGTCGCAGGCCGAAGAGCCGGGCGAAAAGACGGCATGCTTCTCCGAAAAATCCCGAGCAGAATTGCCAACGCCCTGATCAGAACCCTGACGGATGTTCATATCCGTGATTACGGGTGCACACTGAAGGTTTTCAAAAAAGATGTCGCCAAAAATCTGGGACTGTATGGTGAGCTGCATCGTTTCATACCGGTTCTCGTTCAGCTCTACGGCGCAAGAATGGCTGAAATGGATGTCAGGCATCACTCGAGAAAATACGGCGTCTCAAAATACGGTATCGGCAGGACCTTCAAGGTGCTCAGCGACCTGCTCTTTATGGTGTTTTTCCAGAAATACGGGCAGAAGCCGATGCATCTGTTCGGCACCCTCGGTTTTCTCGCTTTCTTTCTCGGCATCGCCATCAACCTCTACCTGCTCATAGTAAAAATCATGGGCCAGGAAATTGGAGGACGCCCGCTCCTGATGCTCGGGGTTATTCTGACATTTACCGGGATCCAGCTGATTACAACAGGATTTATAGCGGAATTCATCATGAGAACCTACTACGAATCCCAGAACAAGAAACCCTACATCATCAGAGAGATCGTTGGAACAAAAGAAAACCAGTAACAAAAAACTTCTCAGGACAGTCTTTCAGCTCCTCATATCGATCACTGCACTGTACATAGTCCTGACAAAAACCGATACCGCAAAGCTTCTGGAAATCATCAGCACGGCCAACCTGTTCTACCTGTTTCTTGCATTTGTGGTTTTCAACATCTCCAAAATCCTCAACGCCCTCAGGCTGAACAGATTCTTCAGGGCTATAGAGCTTCACCTGAGCGAACGATACAATATCCTGCTCTACTATGTCGGCATGTTTTACAACATGTTCCTTCCAGGAGGTATCGGCGGAGACGGCTACAAAATCTATGTCCTGAAAAAAAACCACGACATGAAGGTGGTCAATGTCTTCAACGCGGTATTCTGGGATCGGGTAGCCGGGGTTTTCGCGCTGCTGTTTCTTACAACTATCTTTCTGCTCCCGAGCTCCTTTGCAGAAATGCACAAAGCATATATTCCGGCGGTTTACGCTGTTCTCGTTCTCTGCTATCCTGTCTCATGGCTGCTCACCAGAATCCTCTACAAACAGTTCAGAAGCATTTTCCTCATTACCGCCGTTGAATCGGTACTAATCCAGGCAGCCCAGGCTCTCTCGGCGTGGTTTATCCTTCTCGCGCTTTCCGTACCCTCCAACCACATCGATTACCTCGCGATTTTCCTCGTCTCAACCGTCGCCACGGTGCTGCCTATAACCGTAGGAGGAGCAGGAGCACGAGAGATAACCTTCCTCTACTCTCTGAACTATCTCGAACTCGATCCGAACGCAGGCGTCGCCCTATCGCTGATCTTCTTCGCGATAGCAGCGGTATCCGCCCTTATCGGCATGTTCCTGCAAAGCAGATCAGGGGAAAAAGAACGTCAAAAGTTAAAGGGCAAAAGTCAAAAAGAGCAGCAAGGCATCTTTTCACCTACAGCCAGAGACATGAACGAAACAAATCAATAACTCCATCAGTCTTCGAACGCCATATCCTTCAGCTTGAGCTGCATACTTTTACGGCCGTTCCACTCGTTCTCATCCAGAGCATAGACCATGGAAAACATGCGGCGAGACCCCCGTTCAAGCTCCCTGTAGATATCCTCCCTGCCAAATGCGATAACGTCAAGAATACGGCCTGACACATCCTTGACGGCAAACTTCACATGCTTGCCTTTCAACAGCCTCGGAAGT
>JAPHUN010000026.1 GCA_026193435.1 Chlorobium sp. | reverse complement strand
AGTGCAACAGAAAGTATACCGCCCCGGCTACCGGGGTAAGGGTGAAACGGGGGTGTAAGAGACCACCAGGCATGTCAGTAATGACCTGTGCTATGAAAACCTCCCCGATGCAAGGCTGAATAGGGAAGCTTTTCCGAAAGGGAGAAGAGCTGTCCGCTCAATTCTATGAGTTTCCGGGTGAGCCGCATGAGATAAATGACTGCAGTCTTGCTGCAAAGCAAGAAACAGAATTCGGCTTACAGCTTTGGTTTCTTTTTTTATAAAAATCTTGCCAGAATAAATATCCCGACCATAATAAACGCAATCGCTATTTTTGCTACCGTTCCGGCAAGAAGACCGATCCATGCCCCAAAACCGGCGCGCCCTGCCGCAGGAAGGTCCGGTCGTTGATAGAGTTCACCGGCAACAGCTCCGATAAACGGCCCCAACAGTATCCCGGGCAAACCGAAAAACATACCGGCAACGGCGCCGAGGGCTGCACCGATCATGGAATACCTGCCGGCACCGAACTTTTTTGCTCCAAGAGCTCCCGCGAGAAAATCCATGCCATATCCAAGAAAACAGAGAAACAGGAGAATCAGGAGAGTCCCCTGCCCTACATAGGCATAACCTTCAGCCCATGCGGCAACAACAAGTCCTGCGAATACCAGAACAATGCCAGGAAGAGCCGGCAAAATAAGGCCGGCTATCCCCGTAATGATCAGAACCAGCGCAAGAAGCCCGAGAAGAAAAGAGGTATCCATATTCAGATATCAGGAAAACGGTTTCATGAGCGTACGTTGAATCATGTGAGCCATCAAGGCAGTGAACCGGGTCTTGACAGCAAGTTCTGCAAGGATAAGCGGTGATATCTCCCGCCTGGAGTAAAGAAAAACATCACGCCATTCAGGGCTGAACTTGTTCTTGAAATCATACAGGCCCTTGAAATCATAGGCGCCCCGGAAAAGCCCCGCAACCACGGCCATCATCCTTTCTTCTGCCGTAACCGCAGTTTCCCTGCCGAGATGGTAAAACGGAACTTCGCTGAGGCTCCATTCAACAAACCCTTCTTCACGAAGCCTGCTGAATACTCCGGCAAGGAGCAGCTCCATACTTCCTGATTGTGCGTAAGTATGTTTCAACATAAGTTCGGTATGTGCTATACCATCGTCACGCATGGTGAGCGTAACAGCGGCAAGCCACTCATCGGCAGGTGAAAGAAGCACAAAGCAACGGCACGCGTCAAAAGGATATGTCCTGAAAACATGAGATAGCTGCGGTCTCTTACCATGCCTTGCATGACGCTGCAGTTCTCTGAGACGCGCTCTGTTTTCATCGTTCAGAGGCATTTCGACGATTTTTCCATTCGTTTCAGCCTGATGCAGCAATTTACGAAGAGATCTTTTTTCAAAATGCCCGTTTTGAAGATGTAAAACCGCTTCTCCTCCTGTTCTCAGAATCACCCCTCCCTGCAATTCAAGAGCGCTGACCGCCTCCGGGCCACACCCCCTGATCAGATAACCTTGAGGAAAGAGCATTTCAAGATCATCTTTGACTGCTGACAAGGAATACTGGTCGGGAAGATCGGCAAAGGTCACCCATGCTGTTCCGCTTAAAGGAAGAGAAAGGCTTCTGTATACCGGGGTTTCTGTACGGGTTTTTGCCCAACTCAAGGGAAGCAATTCCTGCATTAATGTACCGGCTCGTTACCTGTTTGAACTGTTATAATTGACTCCGGGAAATCTTTTAGATTACAGCTGCAAGCTGGCGATGCTCTTCATCTGAAATAACCGATAGCAGCGTTCTCATCGCATACTCCCGGCCCATGTGAAAGAAAATGAATTTACAGGAAGGCCAGTTGATCCAGATACCGGTCTTCTCTCTTTTTCATAACAGCTCTTGCTTCGTCACCGCTATCGTCGTAACCGGCGAGATGAAGCGCAGAGTGGATCGCGACACGAAAAAGTTCATTTTCAAAACCGGTTTTAAAACGCCTGGAGTTTTTATCGATCACGTCGAGCGACACATAAAACTCACCTTCAATTTCTCTCCCGCTGTTATACCTGAACGTAATCGTGTCTGTTGCGTAATCATGCCCCAGATGCTCGCGGTTGATCCGCTGTATCAGTCTGTCTCCGCAAAACACGGCGACAACAGCGTCCGGAACAAAGCCTTCGGTCTCAATAACGTGCCGAATGACTGTTTCAAGCTTTTCCTCCGGTATGACCCTTTTCGTGGTATTATACAGCTCAAGCGACATGGCTGTTCGTCTTTTCTGATGCAGCTATCCTGGCCTCGATTTGTTTGAGATCTTTATAGTGCGCCCTGTACTTCAGAACGACATCTTCATCCTCGTGTTTCTTTTCTATCACTTCTGCATGATCATAAAGATAGCCTATCAGCTTGTAGTTGGAAATATGGGTTCTGATAGTAGATACCTTGTAATCCCTTTCAATATATGCACTGACAGCCTCTTTCAGGGAGTTAAGATTAATCCCCCGAACTGCCGAGACAAAAAGAGCTTCAGGATATTTCCGGCGAAGCGACCGGAGAGTTTCCTTGTCTTCAACAGCATCGATCTTGTTGAAAACATTGATAATATTCCCGTGTTGCACCCCTATCTCCTGCAGTGTCCCTAAAACGACTCGCATCTGTTCTTCAAAACCTTCATGACTGGTATCGATCACATGCAGCAGAAAATCAGCCTGCAGCACTTCGTCCAACGTCGAGCGAAAACTTTCAACAAGCCGGTGAGGCAGCTTTCGGATAAAACAGACCGTATCGGAAAGTAGCACGACTTTGTTGATTTTCAGTTCAAGCCTGCGGGTTTTTGTGTCAAGCGTCGCAAACAGCCGGTCCTCCGCATACGCCTCTGCCTCGGGACAGAGCCGATTCATCAGCGTCGACTTTCCGGCGTTTGTGTAACCGACCAATGCCACTCGTGCAATCTTGCCTCGTTCTTTCGTCTGTGTTGCATGCTGCAGAGCAACATCCTTGAGTTTTCCTTTCAGGAAAGAAATTCTTCTGCGCACCAGCCTGCGATCCGTCTCTATCTGCGTTTCACCGGGGCCCTTTGTTCCGATGCCGCCCTTCTGTTTCGAAAGATGAGTCCACAAACGCGTCAGCCGCGGAAGCAGATATTCAAGCTGAGCAAGTTCAACCTGCATTTTCGCCTGGGAGGATTTTGCCCTGATAGCGAAAATCTGCAGAATCAGTTCGGTTCGATCAACAACTTTACAGTCGAAAGCACGTTCCAGGTTCCTTGTCTGAACCGGAGAGAGTTCTTCATCAAAAATAACGATATCTATCAGGCCGCCCTTGACGATATGTTCGATTTCTTCAACTTTCCCCTTTCCGAGAAACCATGCGGGATCTTTGAATTTTCGATCCTGAATAATACTCGATACCACCTCTGCACCGGCAGTATCAGCCAGAAAAGCAAGTTCCTGCAGATATTCTTCAACGAGTGATCTGGTCAATTCCGGAGAGGAACTCACGCCGACAAGCAGCGCCCGTTCCTTTGTTACTTCTGAGGAGGTGTACGTATCCAATATCAGATCAATAATTAAAAAGATTAAACAACTCTATACACAGCACTGAAGAGGCTCTTGTTTACATATTGCTATATTATGCGCTTTATTTTATCTTGCCAACACTCCTTACAACTTGTTCAGGCCGTAAAAAGTTACACATTTTTTTTCTTTGCTTTCTCCTGATAACGGAGAAAGACACGCTTCTCAAAGCAGATACGTTCAATGAATTACAGCTATAATGGAAAAACGATTGTGCGAGGGTCCGGCCGGGAACTGACGCTTCAAAACGCCTACCACTACTGTCGTCAGATAGCAAAGCATCACGCCAAAACCTTTTACCTCGCCACTCTGTTTCTCTCGAAAAAACAGCGCGATCCGATTTATGCCATGTATGCCCTGCTCAGAACGGTCGATGACCTCGTTGACATGGCGGAAGACAAACTCACAAACGGCACGCTCAGCCGCGCTGAACTGAGCTCCATGATGGCTGACTGGAAAACCCGCCTCCATGAATGCTATGAAGGGAATCACAACAATGACCCTATCATGATGGCATGGCAGAACACCCTCGCCAGTCACAGCATTCCGATTGAACTGCCGCTGGACCTTATGGACGGCGTCACCATGGACATTGATTTCAAACCTTTCGAAACCTTCGACGACCTCTATGTCTACTGCTACAAAGTAGCCTCTGTTGTCGGGTTGATGTGTTCTGAAATTTTCGGCTACTGCGATAAAAAAGCGCTGGACCACGCCATTGAACTTGGCATAGCCATGCAACTCACCAATATACTTCGTGATATCGGCGAGGATGTTGACCGCGGCAGGATATATCTACCGCTCGAAGATCTCGACCGATTCAACTATTCCCGGGATGAGTTCATGCGGAAAGAAATAAATGATAACTTTAAAGAGCTTATCCGGTTTCAGATTGAACGGGCAAGAAAATATTATGCCTCATCCGATCAAGGCATTCCTATGCTTGAAAAAAACAGCCGGATTGCCGTAAAGGTGAGCAGCCTGAACTACTGCAACATCCTCAGAGCTATAGAAGAAAACAACTACGATGTCTTCTCT
>JAPHUN010000223.1 GCA_026193435.1 Chlorobium sp. | reverse complement strand
TTCCTATCCAATAGAGAAACACCAGAGCAACAACAGCGAGAACCGCCGTCAAAATATTTCGAAGAACATCACTTTCAGACTCGCCCCCCACTGCTGAAGCAAGCAGATCGCCCAGAACAACGACAAAAAGCAGGAGAAAAGGACCCGCAATCAGCCACCAGGCCCACATGAGAATGGGACCTCCATGGTTCTGCAACATGGGGGCCAGAATCACAAGCGCAAAAAAACCGTATGCCACGGAAGGAATAGCCGCAAGCATTTCAATGACAGGTTTCGCATACTGCCTGACAGAAAACGGGAGCACATCACTGAGACAGATCGCCGCGGAAACACCGAGAGGAATCGCTATAAGAGCCGAACCGATTGTCACCATGCCGCTTCCAAAGATAATCGCCAGTGCCCCAAACTCACCGGGTTCATCTGCAGGATACCAGCTTGTACTGGTAAAGAATTCCGTAAAACCCTTTTCCTGAAAAAACGGAATAGCGTCGACAGCGACAAAGTAAAAGATGAACAGAACAATGACAGCAACAAATGAGGCTATCGCGAGCAGAAACCCCTCTCCAATAACCTTTTTGATTCGTTGCCTGCGAAGTTTCACAGCGCTCATCACGAATACGTCTGATTTTTTCCCGCCGGTTGCAGCCGCTTCTGACATATCTATGCCTTGTTAATTCTGAATAAAAGCCAGACCTACCTATTTTAAAAAGACGGTATAATGTATACACTCACCGTGAAGCGGACAATAGACGTCTTGTTACAACTATGTTACATCTTGCCGCCCTCACAATGAAAAACCGCCCTATGCACGGGCGGTTTTCAAAAAGAGCACCTGAGACAGCCTTGAGGTTGCCATAAGGTTATCGTCATTAATGGCGGTTTACGTAACCCAGCTCACTGATCATGCGTTTTCCGTCTTCTGTCTTCGGCAGATCGATGAACTTCTTGATATTTCCGGTCGGCTGTCCGTTTGTATACATAAACAAAGGGCGGGCAATAGGGTAGGATCCGTTCTTGACGGTCTCTTCGCTGGGCGCGACTCCATTCACGATAAGCGGCTTGACGGAATCATCCACGAAGCCCAGGCCGATAAAACCTATAGCTGCAGGAGTCGATGCCACGCGGCTTTTCACTGCGCCGTTGCTTGCCTGCGTTTCCGCTCTTTTCGTAACCACATTGCCTTTTCCGACAACAAGACTCCTGAAAGAATCCTGCGTTCCGCTGTTTGATTCACGCTGAATAACGACGATTTTCGCGTTAGGGCCGCCAACTGCGCTCCAGTTTGTGACTTTTCCTACGTAGATGTCACGGATCTGTTCGATTTTCAACGAGGCGACATAGTTACTCGGGTGTACAACAACAGAAAGTCCGTCAAGCGCGACTACATGCTCGACAGGTTTGACTCCATTGGCTTTGGCAGCATCTGCCTCTTTGGCTTTCATCGGACGGGACATGTTGGCGATGTCGCAGGCTCCGTTGATAAGACTTTTTGCACCGTTACCGCTACCTGATTCACTGACACTGACCTGAACGCCGGTATTTTTGGTAAAATAGGCAGCGAAAGATTTTGCGATCGGACCGACAGTCGTTGAACCGTCCATGACGATCGTTTCCGCCTGGGCAGGACCTGCAGCAGCAAAACAGAAGACCGCGACAAGCATCAACAGTTTTTTCATCTTTTTCATAATTATTTCTCTTCTGATTAAAAAAGTGTAACAACAAAACAATAAACACGACACATCCTGAAAAGTACCGCTCTTCCTTTAACAGGAGGAGCGGTAACGGCAACTATGATGAGCAACACAACCCATCACACGGAGAAAGAACAGCAACACAACCCATCACACGGAGAAAGAACAGCAACACAACGTCAACAACAATTGTCATCGAATCAGAACTTGACCACCATATCGGCCTGCAGTACATGCAGGGTCTCATCACTGTCGATTCCGATTTCATGTCCGAGATACTTCAGACCGAGGGTCATGTTCTGAACAAGATGGTAGGTTCCGGCAACCTCGAAACCCTGGCCGTCGGTACCACCGCCCCAGCGGTCAGAATCAGTGTAGGCACCGATAACAGCATCTTTTTCAAGGTAGGTGTAGTTGGCATCAAGCGCCCACTGACCGACTTTCTTGGCATCGCCGACTTTCACGCCGACCAGGTAGCCGCTGTCATCATCATCGACACCATCAGCCACGTTCATGGCATACTGCCCGTAGACCTTCCAGGGCAGACTGCCGTTGAACTTTCCACCGACGTTAGCGAAGAGCTCAAGGATGTTGTAATCATAATCATAAACACCATTGTGGGAGTTCCCCCAGAAACCTTCGCCGTCCGACCAGTCGCCAAAAACGCCATCATCCATTCCTACGATATTCACATAATCATAGTAGCCGGCGCCAAGCATGAAACCGAGATCCCCTGCCTGACCGGTATAGGCCAGCTGTGCCGCCCAGAAAAATGGATCCTCTTCACTCTTTGAAAGCTCATCGATAAAGTAGTAACCGGCGACAGCGTTGACGCCTGACTCATGCTTGCTCCCGTTTTTACCAAACTGGACGGTTGCGCCTTCAAGGGTGAGATCACTGTCCCAGACAAGATCGTTGACACGGATAAGCGTGGATTTAACCTCCCTTTTACCCAGGATAAAATCCACATCCCCGTCAAGAAACATCGGATGGTAATCGATGAACGCTTCATTAAGACGGATATTCTTGTCAGTAAAACCGTTGCCAAGCGTCTGGTTGCGTGAAACCGGATCTTCACTTCCAGTCGAGAGCTGCACGCC
>JAPHUN010000220.1 GCA_026193435.1 Chlorobium sp. | reverse complement strand
TTTTATGTGGGGCGGGAATTTTATCGGGGCGCGTGGGCTGCTTTTCGTAACGGCACCTCGAACATGGATACACTGGTGGCACTTGGTACCAGCGCGGCCTATTTTTATTCGGTTTTCCTCGTGCTTTTCGAGGGAGGGCATGATCAGTATTTCGAGGCTTCAGCCGTGCTGATAACGCTTGTGGTTTTTGGCAAGTATCTTGAAGCGTTATCGAAACATCGCACCTCAGAAGCGATAAGCAGTCTCGAGAAGCTTTTTCCCAAAGAGGCATCGCTTATCAGGAACGGTCTTGAGGTTCTCGTGCCGGTTGAAGAACTAGATCCCGGAGATATTCTGGTTGTTCGTCCGGGAGAGCAGGTGCCGGTCGACGGAGAGATTATCAAGGGAAGGACAACGCTTGATGAGAGTATGATAACCGGGGAAAGCGTTCCTGTGTCAAGGGGGGAGGGTCAGGAGGTTATCGGTTCGACGATCAACAGGGAAGGCAGTTTTACCATGAAAGTCGTTCGGATCGGGACAGAAACGATGCTGGCTAAAATCATTCGTCTGGTCGAGGATGCCCAGATGCAGAAAGCGCCGGTTCAGCGATTTGCCGACAGGGTGTCATCGCGGTTTGTTCCCGCAGTGATAGCGATCGCGTGCATGACGTTTATTCTCTGGTTTTTTGTGCTTGGAGCCTCTCCCGGCTTTGCGCTGGTCGCGACGGTATCGGTACTGGTCATTGCCTGTCCCTGCGCATTGGGGCTTGCGACACCTACCGCTATAATGGTCGGAACGGGTATGGGAGCCCGCGAGGGTATTCTTATCAAGGGGGGAGACGCTCTTGAAACTGCAGGGCGTGTCAGTCATATTGTTTTCGATAAGACCGGAACAATAACACAAGCGGCGCTGGAAGTAACCGCTATAACGGTTCAGGATGGTTTCAGCGAAGCTGCATTCCTCAGGATGGCGGCAGCGATCGAGCTGGGATCCGAACACCCGCTTGCTCAAGCTCTCGTCAGAAAGGCAGGGGCTCTCGGCATCAAGCCTGCCGGAGCGGAAGCATTTCTTTCGCATGCGGGAAGAGGCGCCGAGGCAATGGTTGAAGGGAGTCCCTGTATGATAGGTTCTCTTCGTTTTGTTGAAGAGGCGGGAATTGACACAGCGTTGTTCAGAGCGGCGGCGGAACAGGCTGAAGCAGAAGGGCAGACCGTGATTATGCTTGCCGGAGCAGGCACCGCCCTGGGAATTGCCGCCTTGAGTGATTCATTGCGGCCGGAAGCAGAAGAAGCGGTCCGCAGGCTGCACGCGATGGGTATTTCAACCACAATGATAACCGGGGACAATGAGAGGGTTGCCCATGCAATTGCCGGTCAAGCGGGAATATCGTCATACAGGGCAGGCGTTCTGCCGGCGGAAAAGGCCGCCTTTATCGAAGAGCTTCAGGAAAAAGAAGCGGTAGCTATGGTAGGTGATGGTATCAATGACGCGCCTGCTCTTGCTCAGGCCGATATAGGAATAGCGATGGGCTCCGGAACCGATATCGCCATGGAGGCAGGGGATATCGTGTTCATGCGGGATGATCTTCTCTCTCTGCCCCGGGCCATACGTTTGAGCCGACTTACCATGCAGAGAATTCGCCTGAACCTGTTCTGGGCACTTTTCTACAATGTCATCGGGATTCCTGTGGCGGCGGGCCTCTTCTACCCCTGGACGGGCTGGCTGCTCAATCCCATGATTGCAGGAGGCGCCATGGCTATGAGTTCCGTTAGTGTTGTGTTGAGTTCACTTTTTCTCAAACGTAAAAAGTTCTGAAAATCGCTTTTTTTCTTCCTCTGGTGAATTATTCAGGTTTGGACTGTCCTGGTTTTTTTGACGGGGAGAGGCGCGATTGTAACTTGTCACTACTTCCGAATCAGTTTGAAACAGCAACTTCCGGAGTTACTATAGAGAGAAGAGTCCGGAAGAACGTATAATTTGTATGAAATATCATGGCATCTGAAAAAACAGAGAGACTAACGGTGCTTATCGACGCCGACAATACCCAGGCCTCAATCATTGACGGTCTGCTTGCAGAGGTTGCCAAATACGGTATTGCAAGCGTGAAAAGAATTTATGGCGACTGGACATCGCAGGCCCTTAAAGGGTGGAAAGAGGTACTGCTGGAACATTCCATTCAGCCGATTCAGCAGTTCGGCTATACCAGGGGCAAAAACGCCACTGATAGCGCCATGATCATCGATGCGATGGACCTTCTCTATACGGGGAAGTTTGACGGTTTCTGCATCGTATCGAGTGACAGTGATTTCACGAAGCTGGCCTCGAGGATCCGGGA
>JAPHUN010000105.1 GCA_026193435.1 Chlorobium sp. | reverse complement strand
TTGTGGTATTCATTCCTGCCATAAGCGTCAGCGCGGCCATGGCAATGATAGCATTGAAAAGATAGAGATGAGCCCTGGCAAGGCGGGGAAAAACAAGGGGAGTCCGTGTCAGCTTTTGAAGAATGTAGTAGGAACAGGCGAAAATCCCGGCCAATCCAAATCCCAACCCCAGACCATTGGTATGAACAACCCGCAGACGGCCAAAACTCAGCCACGGAGTAAGGTTGAGCGCCGGATAGAACATTTCAAAAGCAATCCATAGCCCGACGATCAAACCGACTATCAGCCAGAACAGGGCAGAAAAAGTGAAGCCGCGAACAACATGATATTCATAAGGGCTTTCTTTCATGCCTTCCTCCCAAAGGTCTGGTTAGAGAGAACTCTACAGGATTGGTTTTGCTTTTTCAGCAATCACCAGAACAAAGCGTCATGCAAAAAGCGGGAGCGTCAGGAATAGTCCAACAACTCATCAGTAAATAATATATCACATATTACTGAAATATTGGCCCTCTCGCAGGATTTCTCGGTTCATTGAAAGTTGAATCTCTTAACCTGAAAATCCTGATTCCTCTTCACCGGCATGACCATAGTCAGAAAACCAACCTCCTGATTCTCTTAATGCCGTATATGAAAAAACGGACATTTCCAGACAGTCCGAAACTTATTGACTGAGGCATAAGTTATTTTTTTAATGAATCATGGTTCTTTTCCGCTTCAAGCGTAAACATCAGATCTGTAAACCCACTTGGCCTGCTATCCCATGAATGATGTTCTTACTAAACCCCGAAAAGTATACGTTACACGTACCGTAGAGTTTAACGCCGCTCACCGCTTGTACAACCCTGATTTATCTGAAGATGAAAACCTGAACATCTATGGCAAATGCAGCAATGCGCGAGGCCATGGCCATAATTACGAATTGGAAATTACCGTCAGTGGTGTTATAGATAACGTCACGGGATTTCTTCTGGATATGAAAGAACTGAAAATGATCCTTGAGGAGGAAATCATGGTACGGTTCGATCACAAACACCTTAATTTCGATGTGGAAGAACTGAGAAATTGTGTCCCGAGCACTGAGATACTTGCCGTCACCGTCTGGGATATTCTTTCCGATGCACTGCGAAAGTACAATCATTACGATATAACCCTTCATGAAATCACCATCCATGAAACAAGAAAAAACTCTGTCAGATATCGTGGCGAATAACACAACATCACACTCCGGATACAGTTCCTGTGCAGATGATGACTGTTGCCAGGAAAACTGCGATACCGATCAGGAAATTATCTCAAGTATGTCCGAAGCTGTGTACACTATGCTTGAAGGTATTGGAGAAAACCCTGAACGGGAGGGGCTGAAAAAAACGCCGGAACGTGTCGCTCGCTCAATGAGGTTCCTCACAAAAGGGTATCTTGAAGACCCGGAAGAAATGTTGAAAAAAGCTGTCTTTACAGAATCTTACGACGAAATGGTGCTGGTTAAGGAAATCGAACTTTTTTCTATGTGTGAACATCATATGCTGCCGTTTTTCGGCAAGGCTCATGTCGCCTACATTCCTGACGGGAAAATCGTGGGTCTTTCGAAGCTCGGGAGAGTTGTCGATGTCTATGCGCGTCGTCTGCAGGTTCAGGAACGTTTGACACAGCAGATACGTGATACAATCCAGAATGTACTGAAACCCAGAGGCGTCGGTGTCGTGATCGAGGCCAAGCATATGTGCATGGTGATGAGAGGAGTTGAAAAACAAAATTCCATAACCACAACCTCCGCCATGTCAGGTGAGTTTCTGTCTTCACAATCGACACGAAGCGAATTTTTACGTCTGATAGGACTCTAAACAAGGAAATATCGAGGAGAAGCGCATGAATGAATCGGAGACAAACCAACACATTCTGATTGCAATCATTGCAGCCGGAGCGATATTCTTTGCTTTCCAGGTGAGTTCAGTTCTTTCTCCGCTACTGATCTTCATCATACTCCTTTTCATTGCGCAACCCCTTCGCTCAAACCCTTTGGTTGCTCGCCTTTTCTGGGGAATCAACATTCTCTTCGGTATCTGGATTTTCTCCGAACTTTCCGGTCTGCTCGCCCCTTTCATTATCGCGTTTGTCCTTGCCTATCTCTTTGAACCGCTGATGAACTTCCTGCTAAAAAATCAAATACCCCGTGTACTTTCCGCCTTGCTTATCACGTTCTTCGGTGTTGGAGGCATAACTCTGGTGATCGTGCTGCTTTTGCCGGAAATAGCCAGCCAGATCAGCGCCTTTGCAGGAATCATTCCCATGATTCCCGGATACCTGCAGAATGTTATCAACTGGGTGTTCAGTTTCGAGGTTTTCTCATGGTTCTCGATTGATATCGAATCCATTACAAACAATATCAATGCCTTGTTCAAAAAGCAATTCGAAGATATCGGCTCTCTTGCCACAAACTTTACACAGACAATACTGAAAAGTATACCGAAAGTCATATCGGCAATTACAACAGTCCTGCTTCTGCCATTTCTCACTTTCTGGTTTCTCAACGACTTCGACAAGTTTTCAGGTGCTTTTCGGACTTTGCTGAATAAACGTCCCGACTCTCCTGTCCATAAATACATCTTGATGGCCCGTGAGATTTTCAACCAGTATGTTCGAGGCCTGATTATCGTGATGACAATCGAAATGGTTCTCTACTCAACCACTTTTTCGATTATAGGACTCAATTATCCACTGCTTCTCGGCATGATTTCAGGAGCCGCCCTCTGGCTGCCTTACATTGGTATCTCGACCGCGATACTGCTGACCTCCCTGGTAATCGCTTTGGGCAGCAACCCGGCAGAGCAGTTTTTTTGGGCAGGACTGACCTATCTCTCGATACAGGCGCTTGAGATCCTGTTCATGGTGCCGAAAATAGTCGGAGGCAAAGTTCACCTTAATCCGATTATCCTCTTTCTGTCGATCATACTCTTCGGGTACTTTTTCGGCATTCCCGGTATTTTTGTTTCTATTCCGGTATCAGCATTTATTGTAGCTGTTATTCGCGAGAAGCTCTATACCGATACAGAAGCTCTTATCGAAGAGAGCAGCTAAAGCGTCAACCACTCCCCAATTATCTTTTTCCCTTCAGCAACCGAGTGGTCAAGCAAGTCCTGAACTGCAGGGCTGATGCCACTCCCAAGATCCAGTTCTCCCGGCGGAACACCGATCAGGGCAATCTCCTCAGGCAGCTTGTCGTGAAGGCGGGCAACGGAAAGAAGTTCGCTCAGTCCCATCTGATGGGAGGACATTTTTCTATGTATGAATGTCGGGAGTTCCCGGTTTCGATAGACATAGACCTGCTGATCGAACTCGACAGGAATAATGGCATCATAGATCAGCAGAGCCTCCGCTGATTCTATATAATCAAGCAGGTAGATGCCCTGTGTCCCTCCGTCTATAAAGTGAACCGTCTCCGGCAGTTCCGCGGCACATTCTTTTTCAAGCATTCGAACTGCTTCAACGCCGAACCCCTCATCTCCGAAGAGAATATTCCCAAGTCCGAGAACGTTTATTTGCTTCATATGGAAAGATTACGTTCTGATGATGGGTAATAGGTAATAGGTAATAGG
>JAPHUN010000331.1 GCA_026193435.1 Chlorobium sp. | reverse complement strand
CGACGATACGCATAAGCGTGTTATCGACTATGCCGCCAAAATACCCGGATGAAATACCGACGACGGTTCCGAGAGTGACAGAGATGAGAACGACAAGAAATCCGATGGAAAGAGAGATCCTCGATCCGTAAATGACCCTGCTCAGGATGTCACGTCCGTACTGATCGGTCCCGAGAAAGAAAGAGCGTGTAACGATGAATCCGGTAGGCGCCTTTCCATAACCGCTGTCTCCAGCAAGCTTATCAAGAGGAATGACTTTTTCTCTGTGTCCCTGTTTATAGATAACGGAATTTCCCTCGATTCTGTAACTGTCGATAAATCGAAGCTTTTGCGGTTCGTTGCGTGTCTTCAGCACCTGAAAATCGCTGATAAGTGCATTGGTGAGCCTGTCGCTCCGGGTGTTGCCTTTTCGCAAGGGTATGGTGACGCCTTTTTGTTCATTGAGGACGAGGGCGTCGATTCTGGTGAAAGGCTGCTTGTAGGCTGTAACGAGGAAGTCCTGCTGTTCAAAAGGGCTGAAAGGAGAGACAAGCGGGGCAAGAAACGCTGCTGAGTAGAGGATAAATACAATGACTGAAGCGTAGAGCGCAATAGTATGCTTTTTAAATGAATGCCATCCGATCTCCCTGAGACTGAGCTCTCTGTCTTTGAGATCCTGTTTTTTAGTGCGGGCTTTTTTCAATGTCCTTGCAGAGAGCCAGAAAAGAAGGGGTGGAACAAGCAGTGCATAGAGTGATGCTATCCATAACTCGAGGATTTCATAGGTGAATATCTGACGGAAACTGACGGGTGAGGTTACGAGGAGGGCAGTGCCTGTTATCAGAGAACGGATGCTGACCAGAATCAGTTGATGACGCCAGAAGAGTATCGCAAGAAAAAGCGTGAAAGAGATGATAAAAAAAAGTCCGGGCCCTTTCTTTTTCATGAAGAGCAAGCCGAAACCAGGCAGAAGCAGGTCGTATAGTGGCGGCCGGTCGTTGTTTTTTGGCTCTTTCACAGGCGCTTGGGATTATTGTCAGGCTTCTACAGTCATAAAAAAAGCTGCTTTTTAAGCAAAAAGCAGCTTTTACTGAATATCTGCCAGGGAAGATTATTCCTCCTCAGAGGCAACTGCCGGAGTTTCTTCTTCCTCTGCTGATTCAATCACTTCAGCCTCTACCTTTGGCGCGACGACTGAAACCACTGAACTGTCAGGATCGTTGATTATTTCAAATTTACCCTCGTAGGTTTCCACAGGGATTTCTCTGATATGCATGGTCTGACCCAGTTCCATACCGGAAACATCAATGGTAATGTGCTGCGGGATGTTTGACGGAACAGCCTTCACCTTCAAGGCATGAAGAATAACCTGTACATTGCCTCCTGCAACTACTCCTGGAGCTTCACCTTCACCGATGAACGCTGTAGGAACATCCATTTCAAGAACTTCTCCTGCTGAGAAAAACTGAAAATCAGCATGAATGATGTTGTCGGTTACCGGGTCAAACTGAACCTCTTTGAGAAAAGAGCGTTTTGCTTTGCCATCGGGAAACGTGAGGTCGATGAGGTGTGACTCAGAAGAATGCACCATTTTTTTCAGAGACCTTTCGTCAACACATATATGAATGGTCTCTTCACCTTTATGGTAAACCACTGCAGGGACTTTTCCCTGGTTGCGTAATTTTTTTGCTGCGTTTTTGTCGCAATCGCGAGGCTCTACGTTGAATACGATACTTTCCATGCTATTCCTTGATCTCTTTTATCGCTTGAGTATGATTATTTGTAAGTTTTGTGAGATTTTTGCTGTCGAACAGGCAACTGACTGAATCATCATCGGATATTCTCTTGATCGCTTCACCGAACAGGTTGCTGACGGTGACGGTTTCAAGTTTATCTGACGGAGCGTGGCCGGTTACGACAGAATCGGTTATAATGACTTTTTCAAGTACGGAAGCGTTGATACGTTCAATGGCCGGACCGGACAGAATGCCATGCGTCGCAGCAGCGAACACCTTTCTTCCGCCGACGTCCTGTATGGCTTTTGCCGCATTGACAAGCGTTCCTGCTGTGTCGATCATGTCATCTATCAGGAGGACGTCCTTGCCGTTCACATCACCGATGATATTCATGACTTCCGCAACATTTGCTTTCGGGCGCCTTTTGTCGACAATAACAAGATCTGTACCGAGCGCTTCTGCAAAAGCTCTTGCAAGTTTGACGCCGCCCACATCAGGGGACGCGACAACGAGATTTCCGTTGAGCTTCATATTGAGCATATGGTCAATGAGTACAACGCTTGAGTAGAGGTGGTCAAAAGGAATGTCAAAAAATCCCTGGATTTGCGCTGCATGCAGATCCATGGTGAGAATGCGGTTCGCTCCTGCTTCTGTGAGCAGGTTTGCAACGAGTTTGGCGGTAATGGCGACGCGGGGCCGATCCTTACGATCCTGACGGGCATATCCGTAATAGGGAATAACTGCGGTTATTCTCGCGGCAGATGATCGTCTGGCAGCGTCAATCATGATGAGCAGTTCCATCAGATTATCAGCCGGGGGATTGGTCGACTGGATGATGAACATATCAGAGCCTCTGATCGACTCAAAATAGTTTACCGAAATTTCCCCGTCTGAAAAATTTTGAACCTTTGCGTTACAAAGTGACGTACCGAGGTAGGACGCAATTTTTTCGGCTAACGCCGTATTGCTTCGACCTGCGAAAATTTTGATCGGATTACCCATGGCTCCCTGCTTTTTCAGATGAAACAGATTATATTAAGGCTGTGTTTGTATTCCCTCAGGATCTAAGCAGTGTACCGCGGACCCTCAAAAACCTCAATGCCGACGAATATAATAAAAATTGGCAGAAAATTAACAATGAAGATACACGAGATACAAGCCTACCTTGAACAGTATTTTGAGAACGTTGAGCTTGTCGGCAGTGGTGATGTCACTATTGATGGTCCGGCAAAAATTGAAAATGCCACAAAAGGGACGGTGAGCTTTGTAGCAAATGAAAAATATAGCAGGTTTGTCGGAACTACCAAAGCCTCCTTGCTTATTGTCGGTGAAGAAACAAACACCAGTCAATATAACGACCACTTGAATTTCCTGAAAGTAAAAGATCCCTATACGGCATTTGTTTTTGTGCTTCAGAAGTATGCACGGCCACGGCTGATTGCGGCTCCAGGAGTTGCTTCCTCGGCGGTTATCGGGGAACATGTAGAACTGGGGGAAAACGTTTCTATCGGTGAGCATACGGTCATCGGTGACGAATGTGTGATCGGTGACAATACGGTTATAGGCTCTAACTCGGTATTGATGGCTCAAGTGAGAACCGGACGGGACTGTACACTTTTTCCTCATGTTGTTTGCTATAACGGGACCATTCTCGGGGATCGCGTTACGATACACAGCGGGACGGTTGTCGGCGCAGACGGGTTCGGTTTTGCTCCCCAGCCTGACGGTTCCTATATCAAGATTCCCCAGATGGGTATTGTTGAGATTGATGATGATGTGGAAATTGGCGCCAATAATACCATTGACAGGGCGACCATGGGTAGCACGGTTATTGAAAAAGGGG
The DNA here is from genome assembly GCA_026193435.1 of Chlorobium sp. GTDB lineage: Bacteria > Bacteroidota > Chlorobiia > Chlorobiales > Chlorobiaceae > Prosthecochloris. Next base: position 5,251 of record JAPHUN010000331.1, on the reverse strand, counting down.
TGAAGATAGACAATCTTGTGCAGATAGGGCATAATTGCACAATAGGGGAGAATACGGTCATTGTCTCACAGGCCGGTATTTCCGGAAGCGTTTCGGTAGGCAAGCATTGCATGATCGGAGGTCAGGCCGGTTTTTCCGGTCATCTTTCCCTTCCCGACCGGACACGTGTTTCAGCAAGAGCCGGGGTGACCAAGTCTGTTGCCAGGCCTGGTCAGACGCTGGGCGGATTTCCGGCCCAGCCTCTTCGCGATCAGCTCCGCCAGGAAGCCCTGCTGAGGAGCCTCGACAAAATGAAGCGGAAACTTGATGCCCTCGAGGAGGAGTTCAAAAGTCAAAGTTCAAAAGTCAAAGTTCAAAAGTCAAAAGTCAAAAAGAGTGACAAGTAACAGGTGACAAGAAAGGAAAAACTCTGCGTCCTTTATGGGCCTGCCTCTACTGGTCACTGGTCACTCGTTACTGCCCAAAGGCTCATTCAAGCGTGCTGTTGAGGTTCCAGTTATAGGGCAGATATTCGATCTTCAGTTTTGCAGGGTTCTTCAGTATGAACTGCCTGGTTTTTTCATTGGCGAATTCCGCGATATAGGAGAGTGCTTCGGTTTTGTCTTTCCCGAAATCATGTTGATACCATTTGAATATCTCCGAAAGACGGACGATGTTGTTCTCACTGTCTGTTTCAATGCCTCTCCGGATGATGAAGCTTCTCGTTGCGATATCGAGCTGATCGTCGATATGCTCCGGATCGTAGAACTCGATCGGAGGGCACGAGCTTGATGCGCAGACCAGCGCGAAATGGATTCTCGGGTCAAATGTTTCTACCATGAGCGGCAGCCGTGAATCGAATGGAGAGAACGGCCGGAGCATGAATGCGGGGTGATGACGGTTTTTTCTGAGAATTCCGTGTTCAATGTCATCCGGAGTAAAAAACGTGTTGCCGATAGTGTAGCCTATTCTTCCGAAAAAGTTGATGATTTCAAGGACTGAGTTCCGGATATCGAATTCTATGACGCCGTGGATAATGAGGATGTTGTAGATGTTTATCCAGAAGGCTTTTTTTTCGTTATCGTTGCCGAGTGATTCGGGACTGAACGATCTGAGGCTCACAGCAAGTTGCTGGTATTCACGAAATCGTTCCGATTGCTTCATCGCTTGATAGTTTACCCTTCCCATGCTGACATTGAAGAATGCGCCCTGCAATTTTCCGAGAAGTTTTTTGAGGCGGACCGCGATTTCGGTATCCGTGGCGTCAGCCGTTTCAGGGCCGTCATTGAGATTGGCCTGAAAGGGAAGGATTTTTCGCAGCTTGTCGGCGAGCGTCGTTTTTGCCTCTTCCTCGAAAGAGCGTCCCCGTGCATTCAGAATGGCGGATACGGCATTGATATAGCCGATGTGGCTGAATGCCTGGGGGAAGTTTCCGAGCAGTTCACCGGTGTTGCTGTTGAACTCTTCGGAGAAAAGGCCGAGTCTGTTTGCTGAACGCAGGGTTTCCTTCATCAGCTTTTCAGCTTCCTCTATTCTGTCTGAACGCGCAAGGCACTCGATAAGCCAGAAATTGCAGAGAACGAACGCTCCTTCTTCTCCATCGAGTCCGTCATCAGCAATATATCGGGAGAGAAAACCATGGTGCATCAATTCTTTTTTGCAGGCGTTGATGGTGCCCTGTATCCGTTCATCTTCTATCGGAAGAAAATTGGCCAGAGGGAGCAGGAGCAGGCTTGCATCGAGTTCCAGGGAACCGTAACGTTGAACAAAACTCTTCATATCCCGGTTGAAGCCCTTCTCGAGGATATCGGTTTTAATGGTTTCCCGTTCTTCAATCCACTCTGCTACCGGCGCGTCGAAGCCGTATCGGTTCGCGATGATAATTCCCCTGTCGAGAGCGACCCAGCACATGACCTTGGAATAAACAAAATGGCAGGGGCCGTTTCTGACTTCCCAGATTCCGTCGTCAGGTTTTTGCCAGTTCTTCATGGCCATGGTGCAGATGTCACGGAAAAAGGGCCAAAGCTCTTCGTCGATCTTTCCCGCATAATCGGAGAGTCTGAGTGCCGCGTCCATGACTTCACCGTAGATGTCCCACTGGTTTTGCTTGTGAGCAAGGTTTCCGATACGGACGGGTGTAGAGTTTTTATAGCCTTTCAGATGGCTGAGCTCTTTTTCGTGGAGCATTTCTTCTCCACGGATCGAATACATGATCCGGATAGTTCCTTTTTCATTTTTTCGATAGGTGGCGTGCAGCCAGCGAATGAACCCGTCGGCTTCGGTTATATGGCCAAGTGAGAAAAAAGCCTTGAGAGTGAACGAAGCGTCGCGCAGCCAGGTAAACCGGTAATCCCAGTTGCGTTCTCCGCCGATTGCTTCGGGAAGGGAAGTTGTCGCTGCCGCGGCTATCGCTCCTGTCGGATGAAAGGTGAGGAGTTTGAGGGCGAGCAGTGAGCGGTTCACCATTTGCGTATACTCTCCGAGAAACGCGCAATGTTCTCCCATGCAGTTGTGGAGCCAGTTTTTCCAGAATTCAATATTTTTTTCAAGGCTGCATGAGTCGCTTACGCTTTCGGTGACATCGCCGTAGATCAGGCTGAACCGGGCGCTCTGTTCAGCTGAAAGTGCAAAATCGATAACGACAATCCCGTTTTTACATTGCCGGACACGGTATTCCTGAAGAGAGTGCAGGAGTGTGAGGGGCTGTTCATGGCTGAATGCGGATATCCTGTTTCCCCGGCAGGTGACAACAGGTATGGTTTTTGCATAGTTGGGTCGCGGCATGAAAGCAAGCTCGAATTCGAGAGTGCCTGATTTCATTTCCAGGCAGCGGTCTATCCTGTGTTCCTTTGAGGTAACCAGGTGCCGGGTCGCCACAGGCATGAAGTCATAGAGATCGGCTTGGCCATCATCGTTTTTGAACGTAGATACCAGCACATTGGTATCCTGAACATACTGCTGTGAGGAGGTGAAATTTCCTTTTGGCCTGATACTGAAAAAGCCTCCTTTTTCATCGTCCAGCAGCGAAGCGAAAACTGTAGGAGAGTCGAGGAACGGAAGAGAGCAGTAATCAATAGAACCGTCTCCCGAAACCAGCGCCACGGAATGCATATCCCCTATGAGCCCATAGTCGGCAATCTCTCTGTACATGTTGTTATCCAGGTTTGGGTTGCAGTGTATGCTCCCCGCGTGTTCATACAGACGGATAGTGACGTGTCTGTAAAATACGGAAAAAAGTCACAAGAAGGGGTCAGTGCGATTTTAAGCGAAATTTAAGCTCATGTTCAGGCTGCTTTAAGGTTGCGGGTGCTACCTTTTCTTCATGCAGTATCAACAAGGACTGTTTCGTGAAATCAATTTTTAACAGGAGAGCAGGATGAATAAAGGAGTCGTGATCGCGATGTTTTGGCTGGCAGCGAATACGGGATACGCAGAGTATGTCGGGCCTGCAGAGGAAAATTCACCGCAGAGTACCGTTGCTGAGGCAAAACTGATGAGAGACGATAGCAGGCTTTCGCTGGACGGTTTTATTACCGGACATTTGCGTGGGGATCACTATCTCTTTCGTGATGATTCAGGTGAGATCGACATTGAAATTGAGAAGAGTGTCTGGAGACAACAGCCTATCGGGCCTGATACCGGAGTTCGGATTGACGGGGAGCTCGAACACGAGTCCGGGTCTGTCTACATTGACGTGCATCGTCTTGAAGTAGCCGGACCCGGAAGATGATCGTGCCGACAGATGACGTAAAGGGAAAGAATATTTCAAACGTATATTAAAAAGAGAGGTCATGATGAACACAACACTGAGAAGTCTTGCAACGCCCTTGATAGCAGCAGCCTTTCTTGTATCGGCGTCAACCGGACTGATGATTTTTTTTCATTTTGAACCGGGAATCGTCGAACCTGTTCATGAATGGATGAGCTGGATTCTCGTGGGTGGAGCCGTGTTGCACCTGCTGGCGAACTGGAAAGCTTTTACGGGCTATCTGCAAAGAAAAACGGGCGTTGTTTTTATTAGCGCAGCGATTGCAATTGCATTGCTGTCGTTGTACCCCTGGGTGGAAGAAGGGGAAGATGGAAGAAAAAAAGCGGTCAGGTCCCTTGAAAAAGCTTCGCTCATAACCATTTCCGGCATCGCGGGCACGAGCCTGGACCAGCTTCTGGAAACGATGTCCGAGAACGGCATTTCCGTTCTGGATTCCGGGGATTCCATCGAGGAGATAGCGGAGCAGAACGATATGGAAGAGAAGGCGCTTTTCGGAGTTATTTTTGAATAAAAAAGGCAGTTTATGCGGATTCTCATTATTGAAGATGAATCGGGGATAGCCGATTTTCTCAAGGAAGGCCTTGAAGAGGAATGCTTTGCGGTCGATGTTGCTCAAAACGGTCGTGAAGGGCTGTCGATGGCGCTGATTAATGAGTACGATCTGCTTATTGTAGACTGGCTTCTTCCTGGCCTGAGCGGTGTGGAGGTGTGCCGGCAGTTCCGGAAAGAACACGCTCAGGTGCCGGTCATATTCCTTACGGCGAAAGGTGACCTCGATGACGTGATTTTCGGCCTGGAGTCGGGCGCCAACGATTATATGAAAAAGCCTTTTGCATTTGAAGAACTTCTGGCGCGAATCAGGGTGCAACTGAGGCTTTCCGGATCGGAAACCGTGATGATGCAGGCAGGCGGTGTTGAAATGAACCTCGCTGCGCACAGGGTTCTGTGCAAAGGCAAGGAGCTTTCACTGACTCCCAAGGAGTTCGCTCTGCTGGAGTACCTGTTGCGCAACAGGGGAAGTGTCTGCACCAGAAGCAGGATCATCGAACATGTCTGGGACATCCATTTTGATGCCGACACATCGGTGATCGATGTGTATGTCAACTTTCTGAGGAAAAAGCTCGATGGAGCGGGTTGCGGCGCTCTTATCGAAACGGTAAGGGGCGTAGGATATGTTATTCGGGGAGAGTAGGCGTATGCGAAAGAATACCGGAAAAAAAGACGGCCTGAGATTCGGCAGGGGGACAAGTATTCGCGACAGGCTTGCCGGTCTCTATCTCGTTGTGACCGCTTCGCTGATGGTCATGGTGTTTGTTCTTGTCTATGTTCTGGTTGAACATGACGTATACCGGCATATCGATGAAGAACTTGACGAAGAGGTCGGTGAATTTGTCGAAAGTCTGAGGGTAACGGAAAACGGACTGTTGTTTGAAGACCATACAGAGTGGATGGAACGTTCTCACATTACGGTCGATTTCTATCCCAAATTCGTACAGGTTGTTG
>JAPHUN010000154.1 GCA_026193435.1 Chlorobium sp. | reverse complement strand
TTCCGCCTTCAACGGTTTCAAGGTCGAAGGTGCCTTCATAGGGGGCAACGCTCGATGTGCTCGTAAAGCTGAAGGAGCTTCCCTGCTGATATGCCGTCACCTCCCACTCGGTTCGGACTGAAAAATTCATGATGTTTCTGACTTCATAGCCCTTCGTTCCTATACCAATGTCACCATCCGTCAGAACGCCTGACTCGCTCACATCTTCCTGCCATTTGCAGTTGTTCGAAATATCGGTCAGATAGGATTCAACCGCAGCAAGCGGTTTCCTGATAATAACAGTGTGCTGAACAAGCATGAAGAACGTTTCGCGTTTGCTGAAACCCTATGGGATTGTCGGACAACTTAGGGAAAAGTAACGAACAAAATCAGCTTGCCGAAAGAATCGAGGGAAATTTTCGATTTGTCTCTGAACAACCTCACGCCTGACCGAGTTTCGGCTCACCTGACATCCCGTCAGCACAACCCTGACTCGTAGGGGCAGGCCCCCGTGACTGCCCGTCTCCCTGTTCCGCTCTCTTCTCAGTCATTCCGCACTTGATGCGGAACCGATTTTCCGTAACACATAGCACCTAACCCTTAGCACAATCTTTAACTCAGAACTGAGCCTCCCCCAGGGCCTGCCCGTCCCTCTTTCCTTTCGTTTCATGATGTCGTGAAAAACCGTATATTTCTGTCTATAATGGATAGAATTTGAAAAAAAGTGTACGGTATGGAAAACTGGCAGATACAGAAAGCGAAAAACCAATTCAGTGATCTTGTCCGGAAAGCACAGGAAAAAGGGCCGCAAACCATTACAAGGCACGGTAAGGCCGAAGCAGTGCTGCTTTCGATGAAGGATTACCGTAACCTGATGAAAAAACAGGAGTCGCTAACGGAGTTTTTTCGTCGGTCACCGTTGTATGGGGCAACGCTGGATCTGGAAAGAAAAAAAGAGGCAGGCAGGGAGGTTGAACTGTGAGTTTTCTCCTTGATACCTGTGTTATTTCCGAGCTGGTGCGTCCGGTTCCGGATGAGGGTGTAGTACGGTGGATCGAGGCTCGAAACGAGTTCGATCTTTATCTGAGCGTTCTGACTCTTGGCGAAATCCAGAAAGGCATCTCCAAACTCTCTGCCGGCAAAAAGAAGTCAAAGCTGAAGGTATGGCTCGAAGAAGAGCTGGCCGTCCGTTTTGCGGAGAGAGTCCTTCCCGTTACCGATGATATTGCGCTGATGTGGGGCAGCATGCTCGGCAGGTCTGAAAAAAACGGTCAGACCCTTTCGGTTATAGATGCACTAATCGCCGCAACGGCGAGCGTGCACAACCTGGCTCTGGTGACACGGAATATCTCCGACTTCAATGGATGCTCGATCGATATCGTCGATCCGTGGAGTATTTCCTGAGATCCAGAAACTTCCTGAACCTGTGTGCATTTCCCTTTCCCTGTTCCCTTGGCTTTCTTTCATCTTCCTTTCATGCCTTCTCTCCATTCGGAATCAACACCGAGCCATCGTAGGGGCAGGCCCCCGTGCCTGCCCGATCAAAACAACCAAGCCATCGGGAACAACCGCATTTGCCGCACAGTCATGATCGTCCTGTATGTGAATTAGTTGCAACAGTTGCGAGCGGTTCCCTTTTCCAGTCACCCCTGTTTTTCAAGACTTTTGCTTTTGCGAGGCTCTTGCAATTCTGGAAAGCTGTTGAAGGTGTTCGTGGTGGGCTTTTTCGACGGTTGCCGCATCGCTTGACATTGCAAGCTCAAAGAGTTCGACAAACTGCCTGAACCGCTCTTCTTCGGAAAGCCGCCTGATATAGGTTCGCTCCCAGGCATTGAAGCGGCCCATCTTTTCCCTCAGCTCATGAACGGGATTTGTCTTGTTGTTCATCGCATGTTTTGAATTCTCGTCACTATGGTCGAGTCGCTCAGGAAGTCGGAAAGCTCTTGACAATGTTGCAGAAGATACTTCCAGTCAATGTTTTCTTTCTGGAGATCGATAACGGTTTCGATATCGTCCCAGTCTTTCTGACGGGTCGAAACCGCTTTTTGCAGAATGAAATCCTCTACCGTGCAAACCTTCATCGGAATGGAAAAAAACAGCTCGGTCCGGCTTCTTTTGATCGCCTGTTCCTCGAAAGGCAACTGTGCAAAAACAAGGTCGATACGGACATCATGAACTACTACCGGAAGGACACTCGTTTCAGCGATGAATTGCATCGGGTTTTCAGGGAGCAGTGTGGCTACAGAAGCCAACTGCCCGATAAAATCAGAGCGGTTTTTCCCGGAAGGCACCGAGATTTTTACGTCGATATCAAACGTTTGCCTGGGGTTGCCGTAAATACTGTTGGCGATACCGCCGAAAATCATGTAGGGAACCCGCTGTTTGTCGAGCCAGCTTACAATGATATCGAGCGCATGTAGCAGCCTGCTTGTCATAAGTGTTCTTTTTTCCGGGAATCAGGGATTGTTCAACTACCTGGATTACAAAGCAATATATGCATATTGGCTGCTTTTCGCGCTCTCATCGACAGGTTTGCAATTGTCTTGTATTTCATTTTCCTATGCACCGGGCAATTCCGGCTCCCTGCGCCGGTCGTTGCGTGCAGAAATCGTTACACATTCCCGATGCAGTACCCGACCCGGTATCCACATGAAACTGCTTTTCGTAGGGGCGAAACATTTTTCGCCCGTCTTCCGAGAGCAAGCCATACTTCCCAGCCGGTGATTGTCCGTCAGCACCAAACTGCCTCGTAGGGGCAGGCCCCCGTGCCTGCCCGATCAAAACAACCAAGTCATCGGGAACAACCGCACTTGCCGCATAAAAATGTTAGTTCTGCGTGTGTATTAGTTGCAACAGTTGTGAGCGTCCCCCTTTTTATCTGACTTTTAACTGAATCTCTAAGGGACGTTGTGTATTAGCGTTAGAAGTATTGAGCGAAATGTCATATTTTTCATCAGAGCACCACTGTAACTCTATTTCTTTTCAATCATGCCCCGAGGCCCGAGACTTGACACACCCGGCACGCTGCACCACGTTATCATCCGTGGTATCAATCGAGGAGCCATCGTTATGGATGACGATGATCGAACTGCCTTTGTCAACCGCGTGGGAACACTTGCCCAATCGACATCGACGACGATGTATGCGTGGGCGCTGATGGACAATCATGTCCATCTTCTCCTCAAAAGCGGCCCGCTCGGTCTGCCAGACTATATGAGAAAACTGCTCTCATGGTACGCGCAATACTATAACCGGCGACACAATCGATCAGGTCACCTATTCCAGAACCGATACAAATCCATTATCTGCGAGGAGGATGCATACTTTCAGAAACTGATAGCATATATCCATTTGAACCCCCTCCGTGCCGGACTGGTGAATACAGTTGACGAGCTCAATAGTTACCCTTGGAGCGGTCAAGCTGCAATTGTGGGGAAGTTAAGGCGTGAATGGCAGGACGTGGATGCGGTTCTGAAGAAATTTGGAGACAGAGTCGGAACCGCCAGACGTTCCTATCAGGCCTATCTCGAAGAAGAAGCCGGAAAAGGGCGACAGCCCGGTCTTGTCGGTGGGGGACTGGTTCGGTCGCAAGGAGGGTGGTCAGCAGTGCAATCTCAAC
>JAPHUN010000234.1 GCA_026193435.1 Chlorobium sp. | reverse complement strand
GCTGAATAGCTCAATAGCTCAATAGCTCAATAGCTGGATAGCTGAATGGCTTGATGGCTGGATAGCTAAACAACTCAACAGCTCAACGAATCAACAACCCAACACTCCCCTACGGTATCAGCAGTTTGAATCCCGTTGCAGAATCAGGTTTGCGGGTGGCGGTTGTTCCTGTCATTTCGAACATGATAACTTCCATGACGTGCCATACCTTCACCCCGTTGCGGATACATCCTGTTACGGTGTTTTCTTCCCTTCCGCATGCAATATGAAGATGCAGTACAGGATTTCCGGTATCGTCAGGAAAGATCGTGCCTGTGCCTGTAACCTCGTGGGCTTCATAGAGTTCATGCTGCATCGGCATGATCGAGTCTGCGCGGCTTTCTTCAGGGCCTACAACAAGTTTACTCCCTTTATCGGCACCGCCAAGGATAATGATAGCGGCTGCTGCAATATTGTTGTCAATGGCAAATTTTTCAAGCATCTCATGAACGATTTCACCGTCTTCAAGCCTGATGATAAACGTTCTTCCCTGCTTTGCTTCTGAGTAGAGCATTGAATCAGCGTGTAGTATTGTTATATTTTAATGAAAGATAAAGATTTTGAAAGAAAACATGCCCCCGGCAGTGCGCTAAAATCAAATAGAAGTGCCCTGGATGTAGTACGGGCCTGTCAGGCGGTAACAGATTTTACCTTTCCGAGCAGATACGTCACAGGTGTGAGGGAGGTATGAATTTTGTCACAGGGATGATCTGAATCTTTGAATGCTATCTGTCACTCCCAACCGGACAAGCAAGAGCGGAATGCAGGAAAAAGGACGAGTAGTAGTAATAAGTATCATAATAACTGTGTTTGCGGCTGTGACCGGCCTGCTTTTCAATTTTCTGAATCCCCATGGTATCGATATTATTAACGGGAATCATGAAAAGTCAGCCCAATTGCTTTATGATACGGAAGACGGCGCCGTGGTGTCGCAGGAAATACCTGATGTCGGCTTGACGGCTGAGGCGGGAAAAAATGAAAAGCCTCATGAAAACAGAGAGGAGGTCGTTGAGGAGACGCGTCTTTTAACAGGTGTCAGCGATCCTGACCAGGAAATTACGGAGGGGACAGAGGATAGCCGACAGGCAGGTTCTCCCGATGTGCTGGTGCCAGTAGTTGAGGACACTGAACAAACTGAAGAAGTGACGGATGAGACTCCTTCATCTGCAGGCGCAGATGAAGTTGTTATTCAACCAATCACCATATCAAAAGCTAAAGAGTATTTTGACAGGAAAGAGGGGGTTTTTGTGGACGCGCGATCGGAATTCCAGTATTTTAAACGGCACATTCCAGGTTCACTGTCGCTATCCGCGAGCAGGTTTGACGCTCAGTACGTTGACTTTGAAAAGTATATCGACAAAGATAAACTCCTTATACTCTATTGTCACAGTATCACCTGCAGGTACAGTGATATTGTCGCGAATAAGTTGAAAGGTTACGGATATACAAACATTAAAATATTTGCCGGCGGATGGACGGAGTGGGTGCAGGCCGGATATCCGGTGCAAGGTTTTCCCTAAAACAATGAAAGTACATGTGTTCCTCTCACGTCCATTGACCATAACCGTTTTGAGATTCATCGTTGGAATACTTTTTATTCTTGCCGGTTATTCCAAGATTATCAATCCTGCTCATTTCAGCGCGGTGATTGCTGAATACCGGATTCTGCCCCAGAGTCTTGTCCCTGTTACCGCTGTGGTTTTACCATGGCTGGAGTTGCTGTGCGGGACGATGCTGCTGCTGAATGTGTTTGCAAGAAGTAATGCCCTGATACTTATGGTCGTTCTTGCCATCTTTATCGCGGGCATATCAAATAATATCCTCAGGGGAATCATTCACGACTGCGGATGTTTTGAGTTTCTGGACAGTTTGCTGGGCTTTCAGGAAGAAATTAGTCTCTCTACGATCCTCAGAGATCTGGTTATACTGTTCATGGCTTTTCCGATTCTTCTTTACGGATCAAATGTGTTTTTCCGGAAGCAATGATCTTTTCCTTTCCGGCTATAGCGCTTCATTGAGCCTTGTACTCAATCAGATGATGGACGGTACTTCTGTGCTCTCGGGTCTTTTCCGGATCGAAAAGAATGCCGGTTTCACGGTGTACAAGGGTTCGCAAAACACCTTTCTGTAAGGCGGGTGTATCGAGAGGTTGAGAAACGGCTCTATTGCCTGGCTTATGCTGTATGCGTTGAACCGTCGGGTCGCCTCTCTTGCCGTTGCCTCAAAGAGCTGATTTTCCCCTCCGAAATGAGAGTGAATACTGCCAATGTTTTCGTTTGCGAGTCGGGCGACTGCGCGTGTTGAAACATTGGAAACCCCCATTTCCGCAGCAAGTTCCCCTGTTGCATTGATAATGGTTTGTTTTGTGTGTTCGCCGACAGCTTACTTTTTCATATGCTATACGTTGAAAACCATCTGATGTGAACAAACCCGTTGGGTGAACGTGAAAAAAATCAGAAAATAGCATCTATTTAATCCCGTCGGGATTGTCGATCAATTCAGGTATATGTCAAGTGATGACAATCCGTTTTTGCCGGAATTGTTAAATGTGCCTGATTGCGCTATATTCTGAGCCGGTTATTCCTGAAGGAGTTGCAGGACATGAGTAATACCGCAAAGGAGAGTTCAAATGAGCAGAGATCGGTTTGCCGATATGCTGCAAGGCAATATCGTAGCTGTGTTTTTTTATCACGCGATACCCAACGTACTGGGGATGCTTGCGATTTCTTCTTCAGGTATTGTGGACGGGATTTTCGTTGGAAACTATGTGGGGGATAGCGCGCTTGCGTCGATCAATCTCATTATGCCGGTGTTCAGTATTCTGCTCGGTGTAGCAGTGATGTTCTCAGTCGGGGGGATGGTGCGCTGCGGCAAGTATATAGGGGAGTCGAACAGAGACGCGGCCAACGCCGTTTTTTCAAAAACACTGATAACGGTTTCTCTCGTAACGCTTTCGCTTGCGTTTTCAGGTCTATTGTTTATCGATCGGCTTGTTGTTATGCTTGGGGCAAATGAAATCCTTGCGCCTCTGGTTCATGAATATCTGTATATCCTGCTTCTCTTCATGTTCTTTCTGCCTGTGAGTCTCTGTCTTTCGTTCTTTGTCAGGGTAGATGGCCAGCCTTTGCTCGCGGCGGCAGCAATCATTTCCGCGGCGATTGTCAATATTTTCTTCGACTGGCTTTTTGTCGCTTCATGGGGTATGGGGCTACAGGGAGCGGCTCTTGCTACAGGACTTGCCAATATTACCAGTTTTCTTGTGCTGATGATTCATTTTTTCGCGAAAAAATCCCTTTTGCGGTTTTCGTGGTATCAGCATGAGTGGAGGGAAATGATACATGTCGCCTACAACGGTATGTCGGAATTTGCCAATCAGCTCTCTGCGGCGGTTGTCATTCTTGTTTTTAACTGGATTATGATCGGGCGCTTTGGCGTTGAAGGGGTCGCTGCTTTCACCATAATGCACTATCTTTTCTTTGCCGAGCAGATTATTATTTATGGTTTTTCAGATGCTCTGCAGCCTATTATCAGCACGAACTTCGGATCGAGAAAGCCTGAACGGATCAAGGGATTTCTTGTACTGGCGATGATTTGTGTTGGTTGCGTTGGATTTTCTCTTGTGGCCCTGCTTCTTCTTATTCCGGAACAGCTTGCAGGCCTGTTTCTTGATAATGGTACGGAAGAAACAAGAAGGCTTACTCTTGCGTTTATTTCTCTAAGCTGGCCCGCGTTTGTGTGGAACGGGTTTAATGTTCTGTTCAGTGCGTACTTTACCGCGATTCACAAGCCGCTTCCTTCAGCGTTTGTCGCTTTTTCAAGAACGCTGGTTTTTCCGCTTCTGTTTGTGACTGTGCTACCTGTTTTTTTCGGGGATGCAGGGATTTTTGTTTCGTTTTCTCTCGCAGAGTTTCTGACCTTTATCCTTGTTCTCTATTTCTTCTCTCTCATGCTGCCTCATAAGGTGGTTCATGAAGCAGCATAAGCTGTTTCCATAGTAACCACACTATCCGTTTTCTTTGTTGAAAAACTTTATATCGATAGCATCATCAGCATTTTCGGAAAGCTCGTAATGGCCTTTATTCACAAGGGACATATGTCGGGTATCGGCTGCTGCTTTGAGTTTTTTTTCAATCGCTCCGCCATCCTCGTCTGAAAGTTCAATGTTGAAATACAGGTTAAGGGTATCAGGTGTATCAGTGAACTGAAGGAGGTACGCGTTATGATCCGAAAAAATAAGGTCTTCATATGCATAGGTTACTTCATGGCCTATTTCGGTAACTATTTCACGAACGATCCCTAATGCGCGGTGAGGTATTTTCATGGCAGATTTCTCCCTTAAGGTTGAAGTTGTAAAAATATGAACCTGAAAGTGAGCTATTTCTTTACGATAACCCGGTTGCTATGGAAATTGGTTCCCGTTCTCTACGCACCCCGGTCAGGCATGAATCCGGAGTAAGCTGTGGACGATCAGATTTCGGCTTAAGTGTAAAAAATAAGGCAGAACATTTATTTTTGATTAAAAAACAAGGCCGTGTCTTTTTTGTAAGATAAATAATAAGTTTATTGTTTCTTGCCGGGGGTGCTTGTGTGTTACTAACGTTTTAATTGTTTTGATCATGACTGAAAATAATTCTATGGCCTGGGAGAAAGTTCTTGAATATTCTTCTGTTCCGCTGCACGGAACAATGTCACGCAAAATCAGGAAAGGGGTTCGTCTTCAGATAGGTGAGGGCAAGATTTATGACGGCGCTGTCCTGTTTATCAGCGATCTGTTCCTGAGGGTGACCGAGGAGTTGGCGTCAGGAGATGCAGTCAATACGTATTATGATATGAACCGGATAGAAAGTATCAGAACCTACAGTACGAAAGAGTGACGGAAGACGACAAGTGTACTCTTGTATAAAGACATATCTCTATGCAAAGCAACAGACAGTGTGAACGCGATCAGCGATCACTATCTGTTGCTTTACTAAAGGTCCCCTGAAGAAGATAGTTGTGCTGATGATAACTGCAAGAATGTTCGAGTTACATTTGCACAATAACAAGCTCTTCAGTCGATTCTTTTATACCAGACATTCATGCTTTCGATGCCACCGGAAATATTCGTGTTATTGATGAGCGTTCCGCAGAAGCCATAACCTGCCCTGGCAAAAGTGATATTCATGCCGGGCGAAAGAGCTCTGGCAATGGTGTAGGCTGTTTTGAATCCTTTTTCGCGCATCGTCGATTCCATACTTTGCAGAAGCATGGCAGCCAGTCCGTGACCACGCCATGAGGGAAGGGTCGCGAAATCGGTCATTTCTACATTTTTCTCGTCCAGCTCCATTTCCGATGAGGCAAGGGCGATGAGCTCGCCGTTGCATTCCACCCCGAAATACGCGACATGTGCGAGCATGGTCTGGCGAAGGTACTCAGGGTTGTCTATCGGAAAAGGGTAGGTGGGAAAAACGGCTTTGTAGAGCAGGCTCATCCTTTCTGCGTTTTCAGGATGACACGTGAAAAAACGAAATCTTTCAGTGCCAGCTGTTTTTTTTTTCTGTACGAAACGTCGCGTGAGGCCGATGATTTTTTCAATTTCTTCCCGGTCATCTGTCTTGCCGCGTTCAGGGTCCAGATAAAGACCGAGAAACAGAGCGGTTTCCTTTCCCTTGAAAAAACCCGGTATTTCAGCTTCAGTTCTGTACCCCTTTTTCAGAAACGCCGATGCAGAAGATTCGGGTATTTTGGCGATAATTTTCGTATAACCGTTCTTTTCTGCCAGGTGTTCGAGTTTTTCCGGTAACAGGTGCGCGTCGGCATCACCTGGATGCATGACGTAGATTCTGTTACTGAGCGGACCGTGTTGTATGGTTGCGCCGTCGAGCTGTTCAGTGATGTCAGAAATCATAATCTCCTTATTTTCCGTTTTTACGGCGTGAATGACGTGCGTTTGACGACGGTACCAGCGAGATGGTCTGGTCATGGTCCGACAGAAGCTGGCCGATGCCGATCGACTTGCTTTCGTCCGCGTCTTCCAGTTTCAGAAGCAGGTCGCAGGAATCGCAGTTCCTGTCGCAGAAGGTCGGTTCATAGGAATCCGGTTCCTTGTAGGTGGTGATGACACCTTCATAATTTCTCAGTACGACTTTGTTTGTCGACCAGGAGATCAGATAGTTGGGCATGACCGGTATTTTTCCGCCGCCCCCGGGAGCATCGATGACATAGGTCGGAACACAGAATCCGCTGGTGTGGCCGATGAGGCTTTCGAGAATTTCTATCCCCTTGCCTACCGGTGTTCTGAAGTGGGAGAGCCCTTCCGAAAGATCGCATTGGTAGAGGTAGTAGGGCCGGACACGGTTTTTGACCAGTTTGTGAACAAGCGCCTTCATGATGCGTGGACAATCATTGATTCCGGAAAGCAAAACAGTCTGGTTTCCGAGAGGAACTCCTCCGTCAGCAAGCATGCCGAGGGCGTTACGGGCTGACTGGGTTATCTCGCGTGAATGATTGAAGTGCGTATTGACCCATACGGGCTGATGCTTTTTCAGGATTGCGACCAGATCGCTTGTGATACGGCAGGGAAGCACAACCGGCGTTCTTGTGCCGATTCGGATAATTTCCACATGCTCGATGCCGCGCAACTCACAGAGAATCCAGTCCAGGTAGTCATCGGAGAGAAGAAAGGGGTCGCCTCCGCTCAGGAGGACGTCACGGATTTGCGGATTATTGCGAATATACTTGATTCCCTGTTCAATAGCTGACCGTTTCGGAATCGTGTCTTCATCTCCCACTTTCCGTTTTCGGGTACAGTGACGACAGTACATGGGACACACATTGCTCACCAGCAGGAGAACCCTGTCCGGATAGCGATGGGTTACACATGGCGCCGGACTGTCAGAGTCTTCATGAAGCGGGTCGGACATATCACCTTTGACTATATTCAGTTCAAGCGGAGAAGGTACGCTTTGCAGGAAGACAGGATCATTTTCCATGTCTTCAGTGTTGATCAGTGAGAGATAATACGGTGTTATTGAGATAGGGAATTTCTCGGCGGCTTTGCCGAATGCCTTGCGTTGTTTCTCCGAAAGCTTGACGTCAAGCAGGGCTTCAAATGTTTCCAGATCCTTGATGCTGTGGCGCATCTGCCATTTCCAGTCTTTCCATTGAGACGAGGTTGCATTATTGTCAATGCAGTTGATAATCTGTTCCTGCGTTGCTGATAAAGTCATGATTACTGGTAATGATTTCAGTGTTGTGACCCTGCTCTTTTTCAGTGGGCGTAAAATGATCGGCAAGTTGCTCCAGTAGCTGAGACAGAGCATCCTGATTTTCCGGAGAGAGACAGGTGAATGCCTGGGCATAGATGTCCTGCATCAGTTCAGGTATGGTGTTGAGCATATCGATACCGGCTTGTGTGATTGAAAGAACAACCTTTCGCTGATCCTGTATCGATCGGGTTCTGCTGACCATGCCTCGAAGTTCAAGGCGGTCTATAATGCCATTTACCGTACTGACGCTGAGATGCATATCCTGTGAAAGCGCTGAAAGGGTCTGG
>JAPHUN010000023.1 GCA_026193435.1 Chlorobium sp. | reverse complement strand
CCTCCTGGTTAGCGTGAAATATGCCTGAGAACCTATTTCTTTAATCTAATCCGGAGGGGCTTCTTTATTCCCCTGTTTTTAACATACTACCTCGTCACTTCCCACTTCTCCCAGCATTTCTTCAAACTCGCTTTCGGAAATCACTCTGACGCCTAGTTTTCGTGCTTTCTCCAGCTTGCTGCCGGGCTCTTTACCATAAACAACGAGATTCGTATTTTTACTCACCGAAGCAACCGTTTTCCCTCCTCTTTCCAGCACAAGCCCTGCTGCTTCATCACGGGTATACCGCTCCAGAGCCCCGGTAAAGATCACTTTCATACCTTCAAAATTGAGGTTGACCGGTTTTTTTGTCTTTTCAGCCTCCAGCCGTACCCCCGCCTCTCTGAGCTTTTCGATCATTGCCGTTGCAGACGGCTTCCTGAAAAACGCGTGAACGCTTTCAGCAATAACAGGCCCGACATCCGTAACATCCGAGAGCGCTCCGACAGATGCTTTGCAAAGCATGTCAAGCGTAGGATAGGCCCCTGCAAGTTCGCGTGCCGTAGCGATACCGACATGGCGTATACCAAGAGCAAACAGAACCCGGTGATACTCACGGTTTCTGCTCTTTGCAATAGCATTGACCAGATTGCCTGCCGACTTTTCAGCCTGCCGGTCGAGTCGCATGATCAGATCGGCAGTGAGACCGTAGAGGTCGCCTGCATCGTTAACCATTCCGCTGCTGACAAGCTGCTCGACAATCGCTTTGCCCAGACCGTTGATATCCATGGCATTACGTGACGCGAAATGCTCAATGCGCGCCCTCGTCTGAGCCGGGCAGCCCTCACTGTTCGGGCAGTAATAGTGCACCTCGTTCCGCGGCTTGACCAGAAGCGTTCCGCAAGAAGGACAGCTCTCGGGAACAACAACGGGCAGGGCGTCCGGCCGGCGTTTTTCCTCGACGATGCCGATAACCTTCGGAATAATCTCGCCGGACTTTTCGATAACGACCGTATCATGCAGCCGGACATCGAGACGTTCCACCTCATCAAGATTATGCAGCGTCGAGCGGGAAACAGTCGTTCCTGCAAGCCGGACAGGTTCAAGCTCGGCGACCGGAGTGATGGTGCCGAGCCTCCCGACCTGAAAAACAATACTTCGGATAACCGTACGCGCCCTCTCGGCGGGAAACTTGTACGCTATTGCCCACCTGGGGCTTTTCGAAGTTGCACCAAGTTCATCCCAAAACCCCGTATTGTTCAGCTTGAGAACAATGCCGTCAATTTCATACGGCAGTCCTGTCAGACGCTTCTTCTGCCACCCGTCAATATATTCGCGAATATCTTTCAGCGTCCTGCACACCCGATGTTCGCCACCGGTGTAGAAACCCATGCGTTCAAGCAGATCCAAACGTTCAGCATGGCTGATTATTTCTGCAGAACTCTCTTTCAGGTAGTAGGCGACAAAGACCATTTTCCTGCGTGATACTTCCCCTGAATCCTGCAGTTTCAATGTCCCTGCCGTAGCATTCCTCGGATTTGCAAACCGTTCCTCTTCAGGGCGTCCTTCATTGAGATCGGCAAAATCGGCTTTTGTCATGAACACCTCTCCCCGTACCTCGATCTCTCTTCCCTGATAGCGCTCCACGCCTTCTCCGGAACCTGAAGGATTTCCCAGACGCAGGGGAACCGACCTGATGGTGCGGATATTCCCGGTGATATCGTCCCCCTGCGAGCCGTCTCCCCTTGTCGCCCCGCGAACAAGGAGGCCGTCACGATAAAGAAGACTTACCGCAACACCGTCGAATTTGAGCTCGGCGACAAATTCAGGGCTGTCACGGTGCTCTTCCGGAAGCAGTTTGACTACCCTGCGGTAAAACTCTTCCGCCTCGTCGATCGAGTAGGTATTGGAAAGACTCAACATCGGCTCGCGGTGCACGACCGTCGGAAACGCCTTGGTGATGCCGCCGCCTACCCGCTGGCTCGGGCTGTCAGAGGTTTTCAGTTCCGGAAACTCCTCTTCCAGCGCGACCAGCTTTTCAAGCATGGCGTCGTACTGAAAATCTGAAATCTCCGGCCTGGCAAGAACATAGTAGCGGTAGTTGTGACGATCGATCTCCTCACGCAACTTTCCGATCTCCGCGACAGCCTGCTCTTTATCCATCAATCTCCTGTAGTTGATTATTTCGTAGCAGACAATCCCCAGCCTGCAAGATTCTTCAAAAACGATACCGTACCTCCAACGCCGAGTTTTTCATAGGTGGCTTTGAGAACTTGCGGATAGCGCCATGCAACTTTCAGCAGAACGGTCACGAAATCATCCAGTCGCATCTCGTCCCGAAACATTGACTGCCTGTAGCGCTGGGGAAGTTCATCAAGGACAATCATCACCTCGTTCATCAGCTCATTGATAAAACCGGGCGTATCGGTTGCCGGATCATAACACATGTATTTCATGAGATTTGCCATAGATGCCACATTGGGTTCATAGGCGCTGATTTTCTCAAGGTCCTTTCGCAGGAGGTTCCCGGAAACCATCGCCTGATGCAGATCCGCTGTCAGATGCCCAAGATTGCGGACCATCGATCCAAAACCGCAGAAGGTCAGGGGGGAGTGCAGCGTTGCAGCGTCCCCGAACAGGATAATGTTGTCATCGGCTATCTCCCTTACTCTTGATAATCCATCATGGGAGTATGCCGGAATAATCCCGAAAACCGGGCGGTGAATGGTAAAGTCGTCTGAGAGTTTCTTGTACTCGGGAAGCTTCTGAAAGTAGGTTTCAAACAGGCCGAGAAGCGTTTTATCATTCCCGGATTCAACAGCGTCATAAAAAAACAGATAGCTGATATACTCCTTTCCGGCAGCGGGAAAACCTTCCCAGATCAGCTGACGTCCTCCTCCCGGCGATACATCGGCAGGCCCGGTGCTCACAAGTATCTCACCGACGTCATAATCGACGTCCTGAAAACCGCTGGCAATGGTACCTACTGTCGGGCATACATGCGTCTGGGAGCGCCCTTCGTTCAGCTGACTGGCGATGGGCGAGAGAATCCCCATGACATCAACCAGCACCTTTGCCTTGAAAAAAAGAGCCCTGCCTTCCGGATCGGTCACCTCGACGATCACGTGGTCGGGAAACTGGTAACACCTGCTGAAAGTTGTCCGGTCACGTATAGCGTTCTCCTCGTGGGCGAGTATCTTGCCCTTTGCTATGCCGAGCAGACGATCCGCATCAACAGCGCAGTCGAGTACGTTGTCTATATACAGTCGTTTCTGACGACCGTTTTCAACATAAAATTCAACCCAGCCTGTTTTGTATTGGCGTTGTATGACGGCATCGATCTCCGCAGAGCTGAACACACCGGTTTCCTCAAGTTTCTCCAGTTCCTGACGGGATATATTCCAGTCTCTGGTCGACTTGCCGGCAACATGCCTGTCAACAAGCAGAACCCTGTGACCGTAGCGCTCTGTCATTACTGCCGCATGGAGCAGTCCGAGAGTCGCTCCCGCATACACTAATCCATAGTCGCCACCGATACTTGCGCCTTCAGGAAGAGCGCTTCCGGGAAGAACCGCATCATTCGAAGCGCTCTTATGGCCTTGGGTCCAGTATCGGTCGAGTTCCATAACCCGACGCAAGAACACATCGCCGTTTGCGAGGGAAGAAAAATTCCTGTATACGAGCGGGTGGGTATTTCGTACCTGTTCCAGCATCATGCGCCTCTAATTTTCAATTTTTCCATCCACAAGATGAATGCGCCGCTTCGCCCTGCGGGCGAATTCCTCATCATGCGTGACAAAGATGACCGTCTGGTTAAACTCTTTGTTGAGCTGTTCAAAAAGCTCGTAAACCTGGTTGCCCGATTTTGAATCAAGATTACCGGTCGGCTCATCACCAAGAACAAGCTTTGGTTCATTGGCAAGAGAGCGTGCAACGGCAACCCGCTGCTGCTGCCCTCCGGAAAGCTGGCTTGGTCTGTAATCATAACGATCGCTCAAGCCAACCTTGTCGAGCAGCA
Source organism: Chlorobium sp. (assembly GCA_026193435.1). Taxonomy (GTDB): domain Bacteria; phylum Bacteroidota; class Chlorobiia; order Chlorobiales; family Chlorobiaceae; genus Prosthecochloris. The sequence goes on along the minus strand of JAPHUN010000023.1, from coordinate 4,687 downwards.
TTTGAGCTCTCTGTCGTATTTCCGCTTTTGTCCTGGTACTGTTAATCATCATCGGCATACTGACATTTTCAACGGCCGTGAACTCCGGAAGCAGAAAATGAAACTGGTAGATAAAACCGATTTTTTCATTGCGGATCTTTGACATTTCCTTCTCGTTCTTGTCTGAAATATTCACTCCATCCAGCCAGACCTCTCCGAATGTAGGCTTGTCAAGACCTCCCATGATATACAGGAGTGTTGATTTCCCGGAACCGGAAGGTCCTGTGATCGAGATAAATTCACCTTCCTCGACCTCCAGAGAAAGACCGGGAATAATGGTCTGTCGGATATCACGGGAGAGCTCAAGTTCCTTTCGGACAGCAACAAGTTTTAAAATGGTTGTACTCATCAGCAGAAAAAACAGAACGTACTGTTTATGGAAGTTTGCCGCACCGGCTCTGTATTCTCATCCCGAATGCGGATACAGGCAGCAGTAATTATAAGAAAAAAACAGGCGCACCGCTAAACAGCCGAAAAACGGCATGCCGGTAAAAGCTTCTTTTTTTCCTGTTGTAACAACTTATTAGAAAGTCAGAATGTTTAATAACATAATTTAAGCGAGTTACGTTACCTGTTTCGATTCAGAGACAGATTTTCACAGGCATCACGAGCGATAGGCAGGTGCGTGAAATCCAGAACAAAACCTTACTCTTTGTATGACATCGTCCGGAAAAAAAGTATGCTTCATCACCGGCGGTTCAGGTCGCCTTGGTAGCGAGATAGCCTTATCGCTGGCTCAACTGGGATATTCCGTTTTCTTTACCTACAACCGTTCCCGGGAAAAAGCGGAGGAAACGCTTGACAGACTCCGCGCCTTCACTCCCCAATCGGCAATGACCGGATGTGATGTATCAAAAGTCTCTGATATCGAACAGGCCTTCGAACTCTTCAGCAAGCAGTTTCCCAGACTTGACCTGCTGATCACCAGCGCGTCAAACTTTTACAGTACCGTATTGCCTGACGTTACTGAAACCCAGTGGCAGGAACTTGTAGATACAAATCTGAAAGGGACCTTTTTCACCATGCAGATCGGTGCCAGGCTGATGCAAAAACAGCCTTTTGTATCAAGAATCATTACCATGACCGATATTTCCGCGAATCTTGTCTGGCAGCAATTCGCTCCTTATACTGCATCAAAGAATGCGGTTCAGCATCTTACAAGAGTGTTTGCAAAAGTATTTGCGCCCAAAATTCTGGTAAACTCAATCGCTCCCGGAACGGTTACGATAAACCCTGAATGGAATGACGGTCCGGAAGAGGAGCTGTCAAAGATGATCCCTTTGCAACGTATCGGAGAACCTGAGGATATCGTTGAAGCTATTGTGTTTCTTACAAAAAGCAGCTACGTGACCGGACAGGTCATTACCGTTGATGGCGGAAGGATATTACGCTGATTTAGCTATGAACATTCATTTATTATATATTTTTATGATTACGTAGCTCATATTCAAAACACCAGGACCTCGCCATACCCTGTATAGCGGTGTTCTACAATCACAATAATGATGCAGGAAATACCGGGAAATCAGCCGGCAAACGGCGAATCCGATACACAAAACTCAGGAAAAAAACACATTCCGGAGCAGGTAGAGGTAATCAGTGACACCATATCCAGGATGTATACCCAGTTCAGGGAAAGCGAACAGTATGAGGAAATCGAAGAAAAGGCCGTTAAACTGAAAGACTACATACAGGACAACCCTGTTCCTTCGGTACTCTATTCTCTGGGAGCAGGCTTCATTCTCGGACTGTTGCTGCACAGAAAATAATAGCGGCAGAGTAAACCTGACTCTATTCTGTACACAATACGTTGTTGAGAACAAAGAAAACATGACCCTTCGGCAACAAACAGAACCAAAACATTCCGGATGCTTATGGATCCTCATGAAAAAAAAGATTACGGCCAGAGTGACCAGAAAAAGAAAACGCTGGGTACATTGATCGATAGCACGGTCACTTCGAGTTATGAGGACCTTCTGGCCATTATTGAGGCGAGAACGGAACTTATCAAGATCGAAATCACCGAAAAGCTCGCTATTGTTGCGTCCCTTCTTATTATCATATTTTTTCTTGTCGCAGGGCTCATCTATCTCATTGCAACCCTGGCGCTCCTTTTTGGAGAACTCCTCGGTCATTATTATCTCGGCTATCTTATCATCAGCCTGTTTTGTCTTTTGACATTCCTCCTTTTTGCCAAGATAAGTCCGAACCTTCTGAAAAATATCATCCACAACATTCTTCTTTCCTCTCATGGAAAAAAAAACTGAACCATTGAAAAACATAGAAGCAAGAATAGACGAACTGGAAAGCAATATCCATGAACGAGAGGCTCAGTTGAAAAACCGTGCCGGTGAGTTCAAGAAGGAACTGCAGAAGGAATTATCACCTGGAGAGGTGGTAAAAAAATACCCGCTTCAATCAACCGGCATCTCGCTCCTGTTCGGTATTCTTGCAGGAAAGGTGTTGCGCGCCGTGGTCGCCCGACCCTCAGAGAAAAACATCCAGCAGGCTATGCATCTGAAAAGCGAGCCTTCCGAACTGAAAAGCGCCATCGGCTCCATAGGAATCGATGCCCTGCGGTCAGGGAAGGATCTTGCCTTCAACTACCTCAAGTACTACCTGGACAATAAAATCCAGAAGAAAAAAGGGTAGGCTTTTTTTACTATATTCCTGCACCATCATTGCACGACAATGATCCAGCAGCATTATTAAGTCAGACTCTACCGTGAAAGTACATCTCGACAGGACATCATCAGGATTCTGTATAGGAGTTCAGGGCACCATACATCTTGCGGAAGAAAAACTTGAGGAACTGGACAGTGAACTCTACTGTCTGGGAGACATCGTCCATAACGAGGTCGAGGTAAAACGCCTTGAGGACCTGGGGCTGATCACCATCGATAATGAAGAGTACAGCCGGCTCAAACATGCCCATGTGCTCGTTCGGGCTCATGGAGAACCGCCTTCCACCTACAAGACAGCTGAAATCAACGAATTGTCCATTACCGACTCAACCTGTCCGGTAGTCTCGAAACTGCAACGAACCGCAAGGCTGCTTTTCGAACTGGGGTTCCAGATAATCATATACGGTAAAAAAACACACCCGGAAGTTATCGGTATTAACGGTCAGTGCGCAGACCAGGCGATCATCATCAAGCACGCCGACCTCTCCGTACCGGAAGAAACCGATCCGATCAACTTTTCACGGCGAACCGCTCTGATTTCACAGACAACAATGGATGTACCAGGGTTTTATACCCTGAAAGAAAATCTTGAATCACTTTTTGCCGACAGAACCGATGCTGCGGAACAGAAGAGCGCGCACTCATGGAAAACTATACGTGACATAGACATTACTGCGGAAATGACCGGCATCTGCCCATTGCCCGGCTTTGTCTATAAAGACACTATCTGCCGCCAGGTTTCAAGCAGAAACGCCAAGCTGCATGATTTTGCCGCCGCAAACGACATAATAATTTTCGTCGCGGGGAAAAAGAGCTCGAACGGACAGGTACTCTTCAACATCTGCAGAGAATCCAATCCCCGCAGTTACTTTATCGCGGATCAAACAGGTCTTCAGGACGAGTGGTTTTATGAAAACGGCCGTCCGGTAGACAGCGTCGGAGTATGCGGGGCCACATCTACGCCGATGTGGCTGCTGGAGAACGTTGCACACTCTATTGAACAAACGTATGCCGGCTGATCTGTCCGGGTTATTCACGTCACCACTATGAGTACTATTACTTTCACTCTGAACGGTAAAAAAAGGTCTGCTGAAAAAGACCTCTCTATTCTGGAAGCTTGCAGAAATAACGGCGTCTCCGTTCCTACCTTCTGCTTTCATCAATCGCTGCACACGCTCGGTTCCTGCTGGATGTGCATCGTTGAAATCAAGGGTAAGAACCGTTTCGTTCCCGCATGCAGTACCAGGATATCAGAAGGCATGTCTGTGGAAACCGACAATGCCGAGCTCTTTGAAATTCGCAAGAGAAATCTTGAACGCCTTCTTGAAGGGCATTGCGGCGACTGTGACGGCCCATGTGAAGTGTCCTGTCCCGCAGGATGTGATATACCTGCCTTCGTCTCGGCTATCGCCCGGGGCGACGACCATGAAGCGATACGAATCATCAAGGATGATATTCCTCTTCCAGGAATTCTCGGCAGGATATGTCCTGCGCCCTGCGAAGATGAGTGCAGAAGACATGGCGTTGACGAGCCCCTCTCTATATGTGCCCTGAAGCGTTTTGCTGCTGACAGGGACAATGAAGCCTCAGACCGGTATATTCCCTCCCGCAGGGAAAAAACCGGAAAAAAAGCGGCGATAATCGGTGCGGGCCCCTCCGGATTGACTGCCGCGTACTATCTGCTGAGCGAGGGACATGAGGTAACTGTTTTTGACGCTCATGCTCAACCCGGGGGAATGATGCGCTACGGAATCCCGCTCTTCCGGCTTCCGGCAGAGATCATAGAAGCAGATCTGGCGCCACTGCGGGCTATGGGAGCAGAGTTTGTCTGTAACACAGTTTTAGGCTGCGATATCTCTCTGGAAGGCCTCAAAAATGAGGGTTTCGATGTGGTCTATCTTGCTTTCGGCGCCCAGAAAGCCGCAGAAATGAACATAGAGGGGGAAAAATCTGAAGGGGTTGTT